>JAXIOF010000058.1 GCA_034190545.1 Candidatus Afararchaeum irisae
CCCGGCGAGTCCATACTAATTTTAGTCGGTTTCGAGGGAGATAAAAACACCAGACAGCGACGGGTCTACCCCCGAAAAATCCTTCCTCAAAAAATGATTCCGACTCACTAAGAAACGGACGTCTCCGTAGTCGGGCGTTTATTCTGAGGAATATAAATAGGGAGAGGTGGTCGGCTTGAGTGACGAGAACCACCTCCTAACTGAGCGTGACAAGCAGGTCTTAGGAGAAACAGAGGCTGACCCCGAGACACAGATATACCTACGTCCGTCGATGGAAAAGACGGATCGGATCTGAGTATACGTGTCGAAAGGTCGGACGGGACCGAGGGAGACAGACGTGTCATAGACGAAAATATCTACAGAGGAAACAGCCATCTGAGGTACTCGGTGCCCTTCTTCGAGGACGGAGTCGAAGCCGTCGTAGTCGAGACCGAGAAACGGGCTGTCTTCCCGTCTTCACCGTTTTCTTCAGAGACGAGTAAGAGCTACGTCTACAAGGGCAGAACATACACGGCTGAGGTCTTAGACGACGGAAGCACGTGAGTATCGGTGGTACCCTCAGTCTTCCAAGGCTTCGGCTATACGTTCGTGAGCACGGACGAACCTCCAGACGAGGTACAGGAAGACTATGATAGCTCCCATCACAGCCCCGAGGAATATCTGCTGGACTACTGCCATATACAGTACGAGAGCCACAGCTACTCCGGCTCCAGCCTTGACGAGGAAACTCCTTTCGTCCGTATCAGACCGTGTCATGTCTTATTATTTTATGTGCACCCTGCTTAAGAATCTGGAGCCGACCCAGACCTTAGCTGAACGAAGGCTTCGGCTATGATTCCGATCGAGACTACCGAGACTGCCATTGAGAGCGCGGTGCCGATTATCTGTGTTCCTGTGGCTAAGGCGGTCAGACTACCTATACCTCCGGCTACGATTCCGGCTCCGAATATGATAAGCAGAACCACGAAGAGACGGAGCCAGTGACCACGTGTCAGGCTCCAGCTATTCTTGAGGGCGGTGACGAAGCTGTCGTCCTCAACGGCGATGTAAGGCACCATGAAGACGAAAGCGACGTACGCTATGATTCCCGGTATGAGGAGGAGAAACGATCCGACCACGACGAGTATGCCGTAAGCGATCCCTCCGACGAATATGTTTATGAGAGCCCAGCCGATGTTTCGGGTGTAGTACTCCGAGGGTATAGAGTCTGTGTGTCCTCCGACGAAGGTACGTGTAGCGAGTATACTCAAGTATCCGAGTAACACAAATACGACGACTCCGAAGACCCCGAGGAGACTCATAGGCAGATCCACCGTGACTGCGAAGGTATCTCCCGCTATCTCGGCACCTCTTTCCCTCATCATACTCATTATGAAGCTGTTGACAGTCACCTGCCAGATGACTCCCGCCAGGGCGTAGACTACCACGAAGAGGGCTCCGTTCCGGTTGGCTATACGGCTGATACCGCCTGATACCGACGATCCTATGCTCAGACTCATGTTTATGTTTTCGGAAATTCGACGGATATATTAAGCATTTCTGATACACGGAGCCTCTGTATGCTGAATTAACAAAAAGTTACTTCAACAGCCGTTCCGACTCTGAAGTAATGTCAGATCCGGCTATCGAGGTATCGGGACTCCGGAAGGAGTACGACGAGACTACTGCTATCGACCGACTCGACCTTACCGTAGAGGAAGAGACTGTCTTCGGATTTCTCGGCTCGAACGGAGCGGGAAAGACGACTACGATAGAGATTCTCTCAACTCTTCGTCAGCCGACCTCGGGCGAGGTACGTATCCAAGGGCACGACGTCTCTAACCGATCCGAGGTAGTTCCACTGATCGGCTATCTCCCCGAGGAGCCTCCTGTCTACGACGAACTCACGGGACGCGAACAGCTTTCGTACGTAGCGGGTCTCAGGGACTTCGGAGACGAGTCCCACATCGATGACCTGGCACGTAGGTTCGATCTCAAAGGAGACCTCGACAAGAGGGTCTCAGCCTACTCGAAGGGGATGAAACAGAAGCTGAGCCTGATACAGGCTGTGATGCACAGACCCGATGTACTCTTTCTCGACGAGCCCACGGGCGGACTTGATCCCAGAGCCGCACGGACTGTGCGTGACTTCATAGGAGAGATCGCAGACTCCGAGACGACGGTCTTTCTGTCGACCCATATACTCCCGGTAGTCGAGGAGATCGCCGACGAGGTCGGCGTTCTGTACGAAGGAACTCTTGTGGCTAAGGGATCTCCCGACGACCTAAAACGCCGTGTCCGTGACGAGGGAACCGACACCGGCGGTACGACACTCGAAGAGGTCTTCCTCGACCTGACCAGATCCAGAGACACCGGCACGGGGAGTCAGAATGGTTAAAACGTCTCAGATAGACCCGGGTAAGATACTCCTCGTGGCGAGAACAGAGCTCCGCCGGAGCTACCGGAAACTCAACTCTAACACGAAGGAGGCTGCGATGACGGTCATCGGTGCGGGATTCGGACTTCTCTACTCAGTCGGCTTAGGTGTCGGATCTTACTTCTTCGTCAGGTCGCTCGTGTCGGAGGGTATGAGTCCTGAGAGTCCCCTTGCGGTCGGTGTCACGTTGACGGGCACCGCCGCCTTTGTCGGCTTCTTCACGTTACAGAGGACGGTCAAGTCGGTCGGAACAGTCGACAAAGACAGGGCTGTTCTCTCAGCCACCTCCCACTACAACGTCTTCCTCGGGGTTCTTCTCAGAGAGGTAGGACGGTGGCTCGCGGCGGCTGTCTTTCCTGTCGTCGTCGTCTCGGTAGGTGTCGGCGCGGGCGCGCGCTCGGCTCTCGCCTTCGGTCTGACCGGGGCTGTACTTCTACTTCTAATAGGACTCGGGGTGACATTGGGTTTCACGGCTGGTGTCTTCGTAAAAGTAGCCGCGGCACGTTCGAGGCTCGTAGCTAGTCACAGGACGAGCCTGAGTCTCGTGGCGTCTCTCGTGTCACTCACGGTCTACTTCTTCTTCATGACTGAGGAGTCTACGGGACGTATCGTCTCCGAGACTGTCGGCTATCTGCCGAGTAGCTGGCTAGGTGACCTCATACTCGTGTCTTTACCTGTCTCTGCGGGAGATCTGACACGTGGAATCGGAGGTCTCACAGTCTGTCTCGTGGTGCTTACTCTCGGAGTCGTAGCCTCGGGAAGACTAACACGGAGTCTGTGGTTCAGCGACAGTCTGAACTCCGGGACGGCGAACCCCGACACATCCTCTGTCTTCAGCCTCTTCGAAGGCAGACTCCCGAAAGCCACTCTTCGGACAGCCGACAAAAGCTGGAAACGCGCGAGACGCGCTCCGTTCACGCTCCAGTACGCTTTTGTCCCCGTGTTTATGCTCGTGTACGTTTTCGTCATGTCGGTAAGATCCGGCTTCTCTCCCGTGGTCGCGCCGGTTACTGGGGCAGCAGTCGCCCTCGGTGCGTCGTCGGCTTTTACACTCAACCCGATAGGGGGCGAGGGATCGGTTCTGCCCTTGGTTCTGACCTCACGTGTCGAGCCGAGACAGTTCCTCGGAGGACTCGTTCTCGGAGGTATTACGGTGGGTCTTCCCGTGTCTGTGCTCGCCACGGCTGTCGTGGGGGTCGTCGGACCCAACGGGTCTGTGAGTACAGCGGCTTCGGTAGTCCTCGTGGCGGTTATGGCAGCCTTCGGACCCCTCCTGTCGACGGGATTCGGGGTCGAGTTCCCTAAGTTCGAGAAGACAGCCGTACAGGGTCGGCGTGAGGCTGTGGTTCCGAGTGGCTGGGCTTATCTCTTCTTCGTACTCACATTCGGCATCGTCTCAGCACCGGGTATAATCGCACAGTCGGGTGCTGACCTGGTCGACAGCCTGCTGCCCTTAGGAGGAGTAGGCGCGGTAGCTCTGTCGTCGTCTCTCTTCGTCTTGGCGTCTCTACTGAGTTTCCGCCATGCTGTAGCTGTCTTCGAGGACTACTACCTCCGAGACTGACGTTTTTCTCAGCCAGCCTCCCATAAATGCTTTACATACCTATCCGGGAGAAATGCTTTATCTAACTAAGGTCAAGGGCAAGACCCCTTCACAAATCGTAGATTTGTGAGCAGTCAGAAGCAGAGCTTCTGACGACTTCCTCAAGGAGTCGTTCGCAAATCTGTGATTTGCGAGCCCGCGAGATCGGAGATCTCGTACCCTGGGAGACCGTCTAGACACGTACACACGGCTAACTTCAACGTCAATGTATGGCGTGAGCCCACTGTCGAGATACTCTCAGACACCTACGTACATACTCAGGTGAAAGCCGGAGAGTCAGTGACACGTGAGATCAGGATAGGGAACACGGGAGAAACCTCGGTTCCCCTCAATCCCGAGATGAACGGTCGGGACAGGAACGTAGTCTACAGCGGGGACACGCCGGATAAGATAGACAGATCGTGGCTCTCGGTAGACGCGCCCACACAGATAGCTTCGGGTGAGACCGCTACAGTCGAACTGACGGTCTCACCGCCCTCGTCAGTAAACAGAGGCGACTACCGCGGAGAGATCGACCTCGGGATAAAAGACCCGACGAGACAGTCCAAAAACGGCTACTGGCAGAGGATGCGTCTCAGAACTGAGGTCTGGAAACAGCCGTCCGAAGCCTTCGAGGTACCCTTCAGTGTCGACTCGAACACGACCGAGGTTAGAGTCAAGATAACGAGTCAGTCAGCCCACGGAGAGTCCCAGAGACCCGAAGTCGACTTCGACGTGAGTCTTACGAGCCCGAGCGGGGACGAGGTAGAGCCCGAGATGGTCAGGACAACTAACAAGGGTCACGTCAGCCTCGGAAACGGAGGAGTCCGTGACTCACAGACCGTGGGCGAGTACGGTGTAGCAGGCGGCTCGAAGGAGTTCGTCTACACGGTCGAGAACCCGTCGAGCGGAGACTGGAGTGCAGACATAATGCCCCACAACACGATGAGGTTCGACTACGAGGTAGTGAGGGTAAGGTAGCACGACACGGCTCACACCCTCCTGAGCTCCATCCGGAAGTCGGCACCGCCGAGTTCGGAGTCCTCGACCCAGATACGTCCACCCGACCTCTCTACTATCCTGTCCACGAGGAATAGCCCCATCCCTTCGCCGTGGCGGA
>JAXIOF010000059.1 GCA_034190545.1 Candidatus Afararchaeum irisae
TCGGAACACTCGTCCCTCACGGAAAGGGCGGGATTCTCTCGCTGAATCAAGATAGCTTCTTATGTTCTTGTCCCGAATAGTAGAGACGTAGATGTACAAGGTAACCAAGGAGATACGTTTCTGCTACGGACACCGTCTGAGGAACTACGACGGAAAGTGTAAACACATACACGGTCACAACGGAAGGGTCGAGATAGAGCTCCAGAGCGAGGAGTTGGACGAGAGAGGAATGGTCTACGACTTCTCCGAGATAAAGGAGAAGGTCAAGGACTGGATAGACGAAGAGCTAGACCACAGTATGCTCCTCAGAGAAGACGATCCCCTCGTCGAGACCTTCGACGAACTCGGCGAGCCCTACTACACGTTAGAGAAGAATCCGACTGCCGAGGCGATAGCAGAGGAGATATACTCGTATACTGAGTCGGAAGGATTCCCCGTCACACGTGTCAAGCTCTGGGAGACCGAGACGTCTTTCGCCACCTATACCGGCTAGCTAATCCCAGTACCTCATGTACCTCTCGACTGCCTTCTGAACCGGCTCCTCGGTTCCCTCCGACATAGTCTGACTCAGCGTCTCCAGGAAATGCGGGTCGTCTACGAGCCTCCTCATAACAGCGTCAGGGTAGCTGTCGGACTCCGTGGTAGATACTGACATATGTAACCGTAAGTAGTATTTTCGACAACATAAATCTATTTGAGTATTATAGACCGTGTCAAATTCAAAGACGTACTTTAACTGACCATATGACCACTTCTACTGGACATATGTACTTATAGGATCTCTGAGTCTATTTCGTGGGAGAGGGGTACAAACCCCCGACAAACCAGTATGTTTTTGGACTGCTCTCTCGTAGGCACGACAACGATTAGCCATGTCGGGACGCAGAAAAAAGATCGTAGACAGATGTACAGAGTTGATGGACACACCCGAACAGATACGTAACATCGGGATAGTCGCACATGTTGACCACGGTAAGACGACGCTGACCGACAATCTTCTCGCAGGAGCGGGGATGATCTCGGAGGATCTCTCTGGAGAGCAGCTCTTCATGGACACAGCCGAGGACGAACAGGAGAGGGGAATCACGATAGACTCGGCTAACGTCTCTATGGTTCACGACTACGAGGGCGACGACTTCCTGATTAACCTCATCGACACGCCGGGACATGTCGACTTCGGAGGAGACGTTACGAGAGCGATGCGTGCTGTCGACGGTGCTCTAGTCGTCGTGGACGCAGTCGAGGGATCGATGCCCCAGACAGAGACCGTGCTGAGACAGGCACTCCGTGAGGACGTCAAGCCGATACTCTTCATAAACAAGGTCGACCGCCTCATAAACGAGCTCCAGGAAGGACCCGAGGAGCTTCAGAGCCGTCTCATCGACGTCATAGAGGACGTCAACGACCTGATACGTAGCATATCCGAGGAGAAGTATGAGGAGGGATGGAGAGTCAAGGTCGACGACGGAACAGTCGCCTTCGGAAGTGCCCTCTACAACTGGGCTATAAGCGCGCCTTACATGGCAAAGAGCGGAATAGACTTCGGCGACGTCTACGACTACAACAAGAACGACAACGTACGTGAGCTCGCGAAGAAGTCGCCCCTCGAACGTGTCGTTCTCAACATGGTCATCGACCATCTCCCCAACCCCGTCGAGGCTCAGGAAGAACGTATTCCGACTATATGGAGAGGCGACCCCGAGAGCCAGGTCGCCGAGGACATGATCGCCGCCGACCCCGACGGAGACGTCGTCTTCATGGTCACCGACATATCGATGGATCCCCACGCGGGAGAGATAGTCTCGGGACGTCTCTTCTCGGGTACGCTTGAGAGAGGTCAGGAGCTGTATGTCTCGGGAACTGCGGGCAAAAACAGGATACAGAACGTCGGTCTCTTCATGGGTGCCGAGAGGGAGGAGGTCGACGAGGTTCCCGCCGGAAATATCGCAGCTGTCACGGGTCTCAAGGACGCGATCTCGGGATCGACAGTCTCGGACGTCGAGATGACTCCGTTCGAGTCGATAGAGCATATCTCGGAGCCCGTCGTCACTGTCGCCGTCGAGGCGAAGAAGATGGACGACCTGCCGAAGCTCATAGAGGTTCTTCAGCAGATATCAAAGGAAGACCCCACCGTACAGATAGAGATAGACGAGGACACCGGGGAGCATCTCGTCTCGGGAATGGGAGAGCTTCATCTCGAAGTCATCACACAGAGAATCGAGAGAAACCGCGGAATCCCCGTCACAACGAGTGAGCCCATCGTCGTCTACAGAGAGGCTATACAGGGGGCGACCGACACCGTCGAGGGTATCTCACCCAACCGCCACAACAGGTTCTACATGGAGATGGAGCCTCTCTCTGAGGACGTCGTCGAGAAGCTCAAGATGGGAGACGTCACGATGGATCAGCCCGAACAGCAGAGACGTGAAGGTCTCCAGGAGGCGGGAATGGAGAAGGAGGAGACACAGAACGTCGAGCACATCCACAACACCAACATGCTGATAGACGAGACGAAGGGTGTCCAGCATCTCCGCGAGACGATGGAGCTCATAGTCGAGGGACTCGAAGAGGCGTTCGACGAGGGTCCTCTCGCGGGAGAGCCCGCCGAGGGAATCAAGGTGAAGCTCAAGGACGTCAAGCTCCACGAGGACGCGATACACAGAGGTCCCGCACAGGTCATACCTGCGGTGAGGGACGCCGTACACCGCGCGATGATACACGGAAAAGCACGTCTCCTCGAACCTGTCCAGGACGTCTACATAGAGAGCCCCCAGGAGCACATGGGTAACGCGTCGGGCGAGCTTCAGGGACGCCGTGGACGTATAGACGACATGGAACACGAGGGCGAGTTCGTCACCATAAAGGGACAGGCACCTGTCGCAGAGATGTTCGGGTTCTCGTCTGACATACGTAGCGCGACCGAGGGAAGGGCGACCTGGAGTGCCGAGAACGCAGGCTTCCGACCCCTCCCCGACAACCTCCAGACCGAGATAATCAAGGAGATAAGGGAGCGCAAGGGAATGAAGACGGAGCTTCCCGAGAGCATCGACTACTTCTAAGTTAAAAGACGTAGAGACGCGAACTCCAGAGGCTCTCGCGTCCGTCTTCGAGTAGCTCTTTCTTTTCGCCTCTCGCGTCCGACGGCTTAGTGAAGACGTCGGTGTCGGTACGTTGAGCCACCTCGTCTATGAGAGCCTCGTGACCCACGACCGCCACGAGAAGACCGTCGTCGGAGCCGACAGTGTCGAGGAGTCGCTCCAAAGCCTCGACCGACCTCTCGACGTGTTCGTCTATCTGTTCGTCACGTATCCTCTCGAACCTCGACTGGCTCCATCCACCCTTCGAGTGCTGGCTCTTGACGTTCGTGGTGACGTACTCGGTCTCGACGGGATCGCCGCCTTCGTAGTATCCAACCGAGAAAGAGCCTGCCCGGACGACCCCCAGGACGTATCTCTCGGGCGGCTCGAAAAGGAACCGGTCGACCTCGAAGGTATCTCCGTAGGAGACACGGGTCTCATCAACACGTAGGGGAGGCGAGAGACACGCGCTTATGAGACGGCTGTCGTCTCTGAGTACGACGAGTCCGGTCTCGGAGTCTATCCCACGGAGGAGACCTAAAGACTCCGACGAGTAGTCTTCGGGGTTGGGCAGGTCATCGCCCGGATAGACGTAGGCAGTTGTGAGTGACTCCCCACTACCCTCGATTGAGGACACGAGAGAGACGGCTTTGCGGGTCTGTCCCGGAAGTAGCTCATCGACGTATCTGAATCCGTGTCGGTGTCGTTCTTCCGCCTCATCCTCGGCGCGTTCGACCCTGTCCTCAAGCTCGTGTATCCTGTCCTCCATCCGGTTTATCTCGCGCTCCGCCTCCTGTTTCTGTCTAACAGCGTCGCTCCGTCGTTCCTCTTCCGCCTCAAGACGGTTTCTGAGGCTCTCGTTCTCGTCCTCCAGCTCTTGTATCCGCTCCTTCAGGGTCGTCCTGCCGAGAAGTCTGTCGATCAGAGAAGTCATTTGGGTTACCCAGACTCCCGAAAGGCATATATGCTACGGAGAGGTAGATAGGGTATGTTCAACGACGCACTCACGCCTCTTTTCATGGGAGGAGTGGGACCCCTGGAGATCGGGATAGTCGCCCTTCTCGTAGTCCTCCTCTTCGGGGCTGACAAGCTTCCGAAGCTCGCGAGAGGCGCTGGTGAGGCAATGGGCGAGTTCAAGAAGGCAAAGACCGAAGCCGACGAGGAACTCAGCGAGATCACTGAGGAAGTCGAGGAAGCCGCAAGCTCAAGTTCGAGTTCGACCTCCGAGTAAAGTAAAGACACTCTTCTCGGTTTTTGAGACATACCGCGAGAATTAAGTACGTCTGAGAAGTATCAGTCACCGAGGGCTCGTGGCCTAGTGGACAGGGCGGGAGCCTCCTAAGCTCTAGACCGCGGGTTCGAATCCCGCCGAGCCCGTTTCGTTGACGTGTCCGCAGGAGCCCGTCATCCTCTATTCACGTCTTTATTTCGACTTATCCCACAGGTCTAAGATACACGAATCCGCCCGCAGTACAGACCTAAACTCGCGAGTGGTGGTTATTTGGAGTATCACAACTGTTAAGTGGTAGTAAGGTGACATGAGGATAGATGTCTCTATGTTGTTAGCCGTTACCATACGGCTAATGTGGGGGTGCAGGATCACACAGACACAGAGGGACAAAAAAAGAAAGTGGGAAAAATGACAAGTTATGGCTTCGTAATCGACAACAGAAAATGTATAGGATGTCACGCCTGCACGACAGCCTGTAAGGCAGAGCATGACGTCCCTGTTGGTGTCAACAGAACATGGGTGAAGTACATCGAAAAGGGTGAGTATCCCGACACAAAGAGAACATTCACAGTTCACAGATGCAACCACTGTGACGACGCTCCTTGTGTCGAGATCTGCCCCGTCAACGCCCTGTTCAACCGAGACGACGGTATAGTTGACTTCGACAAGAACAGATGTATAGCGTGTAAGTCTTGTACACAGGCGTGTCCGTACGACGCTCTCTACATAGATCCCGAGACGGACACCGCGGCGAAGTGTAACTACTGTTCACACAGGGTCGACGTCGGACTCCAGCCGTCGTGTGTCAACGTCTGCCCCGAGCACGCCATAATATCGGGCGACATGGAGAACCCCGACTCGGAGATCTCAGACATAATCGAGAGGGAGCCCGTGCAGGCGCGCAAGGTAGAGAAAGGAACAGAGCCGAAGCTCTTCTACGTCGACGGAGACGAGAGCTCGGTGACGCCCTCGGCGACATCGAAGGACACCGAGTACATGTGGTCGAGTCAGGCGGGCGGCATAGGACACTCGGCAGGAGACTCCGCGCCTATGTCGGGTGACGGTGCGGGTGCCGTCGAGTCTAAGACGAACGACAAGAAGGTCGAGGCTGACGGAGGAGTCGCCACCGGAGAGAACGTCCGTGAGGGCATCTCGTCGACAGTCAAAGGTAGCTACAAGGAGATAACAGGAAAGGTCAGACGTGTCTACGATGTCCCCGACGAGGGTATCATGTGGGGCTGGGAGGTTCCCGCCTACGTCGTCACGAAGGCGGTCGCCGCGGGAGTCTTCCTGATGGCTGCTATGATGGGTCTGATGGGAACGATGCCTTTCGACAGCACAGCCAGTGCGGCGAGCGGAGTGGTGTCGCTCGTCTTCCTCGGGCTCACAGGAGTCCTACTCATACTCGACCTCGACAGACCCGAGAGGTTCTACTACACTCTCGCGCGTCCACACTGGACGTCGTGGCTCACTAGAGGAGCCTACATAATATCGTTCTACGGTCTCTTCATGACTGTATGGACGGTCGCGGCGTTCGTCGGACTCGGATCGCTACTCAGCGTCTTAGTCTGGCCCGGAATAGTCCTCGCGGTACTCACGGCGATATACACGGCGTTCCTCTTCGCTCAGGCGAAGGGACGTGACTTCTGGCAGTCGCCCCTACTTCCGTTCCACATGTTCATTCACGCCGTCATAGCAGGACCTGCCGCACTCCTTATACTCGGGGTAGCAGGTCTCTCAGTTCCGATGGGAACGATGGCGACGGTTCTCCTCGCGGGACTCATAGCCAACACACTCATACTCGGGGCGGAGATCACGGTTACACATCCAACTGAGGACGCCGCGGAGGTCGCACACATGATAAAGTCGGGAAGATACAGCAGCCTCTTCTGGGGAGGAGTCATGGGAGCCGGAAACCTGCTTCCGATAATCCTCGTCGGATACGCCGCTGTGTCGGGAGGAGCCTTCATAGGCGCTGTCGCAGGAATACTCGCTCTCGTCGGCATGTACGCCGCCGAGCAGATATGGGTAGAAGCACCCCAGCTTATACCTAACGCATAGAAAGACAGAAAGGTGATAGAATGTCAAAGAACCAACCATCACACGACCAGCCCGAACCGGGCACGATAGAGAAGATAGCGGCTAGCATAGGGCTAGTCGACAAGACTTGGGAGGACGACAACGAAGGAAAAGCGAGGAAGGTCACGGAGGGGAGCGATCTCACGAACTATCCGCCTCCGAGCGAGTGGGACGACTGGGTAGAGTACGAGGCGAAGAGTCAGCAGGAGAGGGAGGAGAAACATTACTCGATAGTACCCACGATCTGTTTCAACTGTGAGGCAGGCTGTGGACTCCTCGCCTACATAGACAAGGAGACAGACGAGATACGTAAGCTCGAAGGAAACCCCGTTCATCCCGGAAGCAGAGGTAAGAACTGCGCCAAGGGACCCGCGACGATAAACCAGGTCAACGACCCCGGTAGGATCGACTATCCCCTCAAACGCAAGGACGGTACGGCGAGAGGCTCCGGAGAGTGGGAGCGCGTCTCGTGGGACGAGGCAGTCGACGACATCGCCGACAGGATGCGTGACGCCCTCATAGAAGACCGCGGCGACGAGCTTATGTACCACGTCGGACGTCCCGGGCACGAGGGATACATGGACCGTGTCCTCAAGGCGTGGGGAATCGACGGTCACAACTCACATACGAATATCTGTTCGTCGGGTGCGAGAACAGGATACGCCTTCTGGCACAAGTACGACAGACCCAGTCCTGACCATGCCAACGCCGACTTCATACTTCTCCTGAGCGCGCACCTAGAGTCAGGACATTACTTCAACCCTCACGCACAGAGGATAGTCGAGGGAATGATGGAAGGTGCTGAGCTCGCCGTCATGGATCCGCGTCTCTCGAACACCGCGAGCATGGCGGACTACTGGTTCGGCACCTGGCCCGGGACGGAGACTCCGGTTCTCCTCTCGATGGCGAACATAATACTCCAGGAGGATCTCTATAACGGCGAGTGGATGAAGAAGTGGGTCAACTGGGAGGAGTTCCTCCAGAAGGAGCATCCCGACGTCGAGGTCACATTCGACAACTACATAGAGATAATAAAGGATATCTACTCGGAGTACACCCCCGAGAGCGCCGCCGAGGAGGCTCAGATAGACGCGGAGAAGATACGTAAGGTCGCACGTAAGATAGGCAAGGCGGGCGAGAACTTTGCGACACATATCTGGAGGTCAGCGTCGGTAGGAAACCTCGGAGGCTGGCAGGTCTCACGTGCTCTCCATTTCCTCAACGTCCTCACGGGAAGCGTCGGAAAGGAGGGAGGCACGTCTCCCAACTCGTGGAACGCCTACGAGCCCGACTTCTGGATGGATCCCCCAGACCAGAAGTTCTGGCAGGAGCTACATTACCCCGACGAGTGGCCTCTCGCGCATTACGAGATGTCGTTCCTCCTGCCACATTTCCTTGAGGAGGACAGAGGAAAGGGATACGTCGACACCTACTTCACACGTGTCTACAACCCCGTCTACATCAACCCCGACGGCTTCAAGTGGATAGAAGTCCTGAGGGATCAGGAGAAGATAGGCTGCCACATCGCACTCACACCGACGTGGAACGAGACAGCCTACTTCGCCGACTACGTCCTCCCGATGGGACACTCCCCCGAGAGACACGACATACAGAGTCAGGAGACCCACAACGGCAAGTGGGTCGGCTTCAGACAGCCGGTTCTGAGAGAAGCGAAGGAGCGTCAGGGTGAAGACGTCGAGTACACCTACGAGGCTAACCACGGCGAGGTCTGGGAGGAAGACGAGTTCTGGATAGAGCTCTCGTGGAGAATAGCCACCGGCGGAGACGTCGACGCCGAGGGATACGACATACTCCAGCAGATACGTGACAACTTCGAGTCGCCGTACAGAGACGGCGAGAAGATCACGATAGACGAGTACTACCAGTGGATATTCGAGAACGAGGTTCCCGGGCTTCCCGAAGCCGCCGACGAAGAGGATCTCACGCCTCTCGAGTACATGAAGAAGTACGGCGCCTTCGAGATAGAGAACCAGATATACAGGAAGAACGAGGATCCGATCACACCCGACGACATCGGCGGCGAGGAGGTCGACCTCTCCGCGTACGCCGAGGGTGAGTCGGATGAGAAGAAGAAGGCAGCCGCACCCGCCGCAGACGGGGGAGAAGACCTCGAAGTCGACTTCGAGGAGGGTATCATAAGACGCGACGACGAGGTCACGGGAGTCGTAGTCGACGACGACACCGGTATCGTCGTAGACGACCCCGAAGACATACATATCACAGACCAGGGTGCGATACACACCGACGACGCCGAGGAGCGCGAGAGTGCCTCGGGTGTGCTCATAGACGGAAGGGCGGTCGAAGGCTTCCCGACTCCGTCGGGCAAACAGGAGTTCTACCAGCAGACCGCCGTCGACTGGGGCTGGCCCGAACACAGGATACCCGGATACGAACAGAAGACACACGTCCATCCTGACGACATAGACAACGACCAGGATGAGTACTGCCTCGTTCCGACATTCAGACTTCCAACTCTGATACACTCACGGTCGGCTAACGCGAAATGGCTCACCGAGATCTCAAACAGGAACCCCGTCTGGATACACACCGAGGACGCCGAGCGGATGGGCGTACAGACCGGAGACCTCGTCAAGGTTCAGACGGAGATAGGACATTTCGTCAACAAGGCATGGGTCACCGAGTCGATAAAGCCCGGTATAGTCGCGTGTTCACACCACATGGGAAGATGGAGACGTGACCAGGACACCCAGGAGGGTAACGCGTGGATGACATCGACGGTCGACCTCGAGGACAATGACGGCGAGTGGGAGATGAACCTCTCGGAGGGCGTCCAAGCCTTCAACAGCGAGGACCCCGACTCGTCACGTATATTCTGGAGCGAAGGAGGAGTCCCACAGAACCTCACACATCCCGTCCACCCAGATCCCATAAGCGGAACACACGCGTGGCACCACCAGGTCGAGGTCGAGAAGGCAGGACCTAACGACGAGTACGGAGACGTAGTCGTCGACACAGAGAAGTCGATGGAGGTCTACCAGGAGTGGGTCGATATGGCTCGTCCCGCTAGCGAGTACGGTCAGAACAACCTCAGAAGACCCAAGTGGCTCAAACGACCGCTCGATCCCGCCGAAGAAACCTACTACTTCGACGAGGACGTGCCACAGGACAAGAGTCCGAGTCCCGCCGACGACTGAGTAGCCGAGTAGAATAGAGTAGAAAAGACGTCTTTTGTTTTTATTTTAAGGCTGAAGAACTATCTTGCCGAGATGGTCGCCTCCTTCGAGTGTCTTCTGTGCCTCCTCAGCATCTTCGAGGGGCATGACCTGATCGACGACGGGCTCTAGGTCGGGACTGTTGAAGACGAGATCCATTATCTCGCGCGCCTCCTTGAGAGTCGACATAGTCGACCCCTTGACCTCAAGCTGGTTGAAGAAGATGTAGTTGAGACCGGCGTCGGGGTTCCAGCCTGCGGTCGCTCCACACGTCACGAGGGTCGCGCCGTTCTTCATGCCCTTGAGGAGATCCATCCACATCTCTCCACCGACCGAGTCGAGGACTACATCTACGCCGTTGTCGGTCTCCTCACGTATGCGGTCGCCGACGTCCTCTTCTTTGTAGTTTATGCTGACGTCGGCTCCCATCTCCTCGACGAACTCCGCTTTCTCTTCGCTTCCCGCCGTGGCATAGACCTTCGCGTCGATCATGTCTGCGATCTGTACCGCGGCACTTCCGACACCTCCACTCGCGCCTGTGACGAGAACCTCCTGACCCGGCTGGAGTTCGGCGCGTGTGCTCACCATTCTCCACGCAGTCATGTAGACGAGACCCGCGGCGGCGGCGTCTACGAACGAGTACTCGTCGGGGATCTCGATAAGGTTCATCGCGGGTGCCTTGGCATACTCGGCGTAGCCCCCGTCGACGTGTTCGCCGATAATCTCGAACTCCTCACACATGCTCTGTTCGCCCTGTATGCAGAACTCACACTCTCCACACGACAGCGACGGGTTGAGGACTACTCTGTCACCCTCCTCCCAGTCAGTCACGTCGTCTCCGACCTCGTCGACAACTCCAGCTATGTCGCTTCCAGGGATATGGGGGAGGTCGAGGTCGACGGTCGGTATTCCTCGTCTTATATGTAGGTCGAGATGGTTGAGTGCGGTTGCACGCACCTCTATCCTCACCTCGTCTTCGTCTATCTCGGGAACGGGAACTTCCTCGTGTGAAAGTACGTCTAGGTCTCCGTGTTCGTGGAAGAGTACGGCTTCCATGGTGTCTGAGTCTGTCATGGCTGTATAGGAAGGTGTGGACTCTAAATTAATGGTTTTCGGATATTGATAGTGAAGGAAGGCTTTTTGAGACCCGACTGTGACCGAGCGTCGGTTTTATCTCTCTTCACGACTAAAAGACGGTATGGAAGACGGTTTTGACGACGATATCTACGACGACAAGTTCAACCTCGAAGGCGACGGACTCGACATAGAGATCGACGGCATAACACCCGCTGACTCACACGTACTCGACGAGCTAGTCGAGACCACAGAGCCCGAGGACGTCGACGTAGAGGGTCTCGTCGACGTCGGACTCAGTTACATAGAGATCAACCGTTACGAACAGGCGGTCGAGACCTTCGAACGCGCTCTGCGTTTCGACGACGAGAACCAGGACGCGTGGGTCAACAAGGGCTTCGCACACGCTGAGATGGAGGAGTTCGACGAGGCGACAGCCGCGTACACCGAAGCTGTACGTATAGACGACAGTACCGAGGAGGCGGCGAAGGCTCTCACCAACCTCGCGTACGCCGAGTACGAGATGGGTGTCGGAGGCGAACACCTCGAACACATAGAGAAGGCACTTGAGATAGATGAGAGACAGCCCGAGGCGTGGTACAATAGGGCGTTCTTCCTCAACGAGGAGGGGAGACACCAGGACGCACTCAACTCTGTCAACAACGCAGTGAAGCTGGGTCTGAGAGCACCCTACGTATACGAGGAGAAGGCACGCGCACTCGAAGGTCTTGAGAGGTACGAGGAGGCAGAGGAGGCACGTGAGACCGCCGAGAAGGCGAAGGACGAGAAGATGACAGAGGCTATGAGGGGATGATCAGTTTCTGTAAGTACGAGACTGACCAGGGAACTATGGTCGCGGCGTGCGACGTGAGTCTCCTGGGTCAGACAGTCGAGGACTCGGAGACCGAGATACGTATAGAGGTCTCGGAGGAGTTCTACTCCGGCGAGGAGAAAGACTCCCAAGGTGTCGTCGAGAGTCTCAGATCGGCGTCTATAGCTAACCTAGTCGGCGAGGAGAGCGTCGAAGCGGGAATAGAGGCAGGCGTCATAGACGACGAGAACGTGATCTACATAGACGGCGTCGCCCACGCACAGATGGTTAGAGTGTAACAACGGGTAGCCGGAGTTTCACGGATCTGTTCTGTCGGTATCTTCATGTCTTTCCTGTTAGAGACTGAGCCAAATAAACCAGAGATACCACGAGAAGTACTCGACAGGTCTCGGCGGAACAGAGCTATCGACGGTCGGAGATTACCTCATCGAGAGGATCTCACGCGTGACCGAGTGGATGAGAGTAGAAGGATCTGTCGAGAGACGCGGGACGGAGGCTTTTGGAGGTGGGGAGTAGTACCACCATTTCCCAGTGGTGGTAAGACTTATATGGCTGTGGTACTACAGTTGTAATATGAAAGAGATAACACAGGATCAGAGCTTCAACGACGTAACACCCGACGACGCAAAGGAGATGGTCGAGGACGACGACTTCTTCGTACTCGACGTCAGAAACCCCGACGAGTACGAGTGGAAACGGATACCTGGCGTCGACCATCTGATACCCGTCGAAATACTCCCCGACAGGGTCGACGAGATAGAAGGCAACAAACTCCTCGTCTACTGCCACAGCGGATCGAGAAGCCAGGACGCCTGTGACTTCCTCTCAAACCTCGACGCCTTCGACGAAGTCTACAACCTCGAAGGCGGCATAACCGCCTGGGACGAACTCTACAAAACTAAAGGCGATCCCGAAGCCGATCTCGTCTGAGAAAGCTTCAAAAGTCCGGACTGCGTAGATAGATTAAGCATGGCAGACTGTCACAAATGTGGACGGATAGAGGCGGAACACGTCTGTGAGGACTGTAGCCGTCCCGTCTGTTTCGAGCATTACTCCGAGACGCGCGAGATCTGTATGGACTGCTACATGGAACAGAGAAGGGAACGTATCGGAGATAAGAGCTTCTGATAATAGGAGGTCGACGACCACATCTCTTTTTGTCGTCGGACGAATAGTCGGGATATGGCAGACGACTCGGATCTGATGAGTGACCTTCTTCTGCGCGGCGTAACTATGCTCGGCGACGAGTGTCCCGAATGCGGAAACCCGCTCTTCCGACACAACGACGACGTCTTCTGTGCGGCGTGTGACCCCGACGAGGCGAGACGTATACTCGGCGAGAGTAAAAACGAGAACCACAAGACACACGAGGAAGCCACGCGACGTGAGGTCAGTCAGACGGAGAAGACGGAAGGCGACAGACGTGATACGGAGACCCAACGGTCAGGTGAGAGAAGTCAGAACCAGGAGGTAGTCAGGTCTCTCTCGAAGGTAGCGCGGCGTCTCGCCGACGAGGCGGAGGACGAACGCGACCTCTCACGTCTCAGCCGTATACTCGACAGCCTCGACTCTACACTCGACATAATAGAGAGGCTGTCGTAGAGTAGTCACCGCCCAAAGCTTAATACCTCGGCGTGGTGTGGTCTGTGGTGTTCGATGTCCCACGAAGACACCACCAACCCATACGTGACGATGAGGAAACAGCTCGACAGGGCATACGACAGCATAGACGTTGACGAGAACATATACCGACGTCTCGAACATCCCGAGCGTCTCCACTCTGTGAGTCTTCCGGTGAGGATGGACGACGGAACCGTCGAGAACTTCACGGGATACAGATGCCAGTACAACGGCGCGAGGGGTGCGTACAAGGGAGGTATACGTTACCATCCGAGGGTGAGCGACGAGGAAGTCATAGCACTCGCGGGATGGATGACGTGGAAGACTGCAGTCGTCGATCTGCCGTACGGAGGTGCGAAAGGTGGTGTAGTCTGTAACCCGAAGGAGATGTCCGAAGACGAGGTCGAGAGACTCACGAGGCGTTATACGGAGTCGGTAAGGAACATAATAGGACCCGAGAAGGACGTCCCTGCGCCCGACGTCAACACCGACGAACAGACGATGGCTTGGATAATGGACACTTACTCGGCGTATGAGGGCTACACCGTCTCGGAGGTCGTGACGGGAAAGCCCGTCTCTGTAGGCGGCACGGTCGGAAGGAAGAGAGCGACGGGAAGGGGAGTCTCTATAATACTCGAACGTGCCTTCGAGTACCTCGGGAAGGAGGTCGACGGTGCTAAGATCGCGATACAGGGCTTCGGTAACGTCGGAAGCGTAGCCGCCGAGATACTCGACGGAATGGGTGCTAAGATAGTGGGAGTCAGCGACTCCAGCGGGGGTATCCACGACCCCGACGGTCTCGATGTCGGCAGAGTCGTGGAGTTCAAGAGAAACGAGGGTGCCGAGCTGAGTAACTACGAAGAAGCCGACGAGATCACCAATGAGGCTCTTCTTAGCCTCGATGTCGACGCCGTAATTCCCGCGGCACTCGAAAACGCCATAACTTCGGAGATCGCCGACGGGATACGCGCCGACACAGTCGTAGAAGCCGCGAACGGTCCCACGACGCTCGAAGCAGACGCCGTCCTGAGACAGCGCGGTATCGACGTCGTACCAGACATAATTACGAACGCCGGAGGAGTGATCGTCTCGTACTTCGAGTGGGTACAGAACTTCCAGCAGTACTCATGGGACGAGGAGAAGATCAACAGAGAGCTCGAAAAGAAGCTACTCAAGGGATTCGACGACGTCGTCGGTGCCTACGAGTCCGAGGACGTCGACGACCTACGTACTGCTGCCTACGTAGTGGGTCTGAGACGTGTAGTGGAGGCACACGAGGTCAGAGGTCTCTTCCCTTAGACTTAGCCGTAGCGTAGTGTAATGTAGCGTACTCAGTCGTGTACTTCGATCTCTTCGTCTATCTCGTCGTCTTCGAGTCCGTGGGCTTCTTTCATGTGATCCTGTAGCTCCTTTCTCGTGTCGAATGTGACACTGCACAGTTTGCACTCGTACTCGGTCATCTTGTCGAGTGGTATGACGCGTGTAAGTATAAAGTCTGGCACCGAGTACGGTAGTATGTGCCACCGAAACACAGGACGGAAAGACTCAGCTTCCAGGGTCTCGACATAGGAATAGTCGAGGAAGGAGACGACCTCGTCCGACGTATAGCCGAGGCGACGGATGACGAGTATCCGCTTGAGGACGGAGACGTCGTAGTGATCACGACCAAAGTAGTCTCAATGGCTGAGGGACGTCTCGTAGACGCCGACGAGGTGGAGGTCACGGAGCGTGACGAGAGAGTCGCCGAAGTAACGGGTCTAGATCCGCGGGAGGTCTCTCTTATATACGACGAAAGCGACGTGATAGGTGCTATCCCAGTCGCTGAAATAGGCGAGGATCTCATAATGGAACACGCCTCAGATCCCGAGAATGCCGAGAGTGCCTTAGAAGAGATGCCGTCGGCTCTCGTGACTGACCGCGGAGGACGTCTATGTACAAACGCCGGCGTCGACTGGTCGAACTCGCCCGAGGGTATGATGACAGTCCTTCCCAAAGACCCCGATGAGAGCGCTCGGAGGATACGTGAGGGTATCGAAGAGGAGACGGGAAAGGAGGTCGCCGTAGTTCTCGCCGACTCTGAGATAGTAGGTCCCGGAACCGTCGACTTAGCCACGGGATGTTCCGGAATTGAGGCTGTCGACACCAAATTCGGACGTGAGGATCTCTACGGAAAGCCGAAGATAGGAGGGGTCGACCTGATCGCCGACGAGATTACTGCGGGGTCGGCGCTCCTCTTTGGTCAGTCGGATGAACGCAGCCCGGTCGTCGTAATCAGGGGTCTCGAATACGAAGACGGCGAGCGAGTCCCCAACTCGTCGGGACTGATACGCCGCGGACTCAGAAAGGCGGTCGCACTCACCGCACGTATGAAAGCGCGCGAGTGGATCTGACGGGTCAGACTGCGCCGGAGTCCGAGTAGCCGTCTCTGAATGTTGAGTACTCGGGCTCCCATCCCGTCGAACGCAGCCGGTCGTTCGAACATCTCTTGTTCGATCCCTTCGTCTCGTCGACTAGTCTCCCCGTCTCCCGTCCGGTCTTCTCGGCGAGCCATCTCGCTAGTTCGTGTCTCTCGACCGGCTCGTCGTCACAAGCGAGGTAGAGGTCATCGTCAGCTTCGTCTCTGATAGCGACGTGTTCGAGCGCTCTCGCGGCGTCTTGCCTGTGGAGGAGGTTGAGGTAGCCAGCCGGGACAGTAGTCTCGGTCTCGGTCTCGGTCGTGTCTGTTCCCTCATCGGCGAGGTATCTGTCGAGACCGTACCTCCCAGGACCGTAGAGACCCGCGAAACGGACGACAGTACCGCTGTTCTGGCGCGTGAGTTCCTCAGCCTCCAAGAGTACACGTGTCTTCCGAGTCTCACCTTCTATCTCGGTCGTCTCGTCGACTCGGCTCCCGTCCGTGGTCTCGTAGACACCGGTGCTCGAAGAGTAGATGAGAGTACTGTCGCTGTCGATAACATCGATGACGTTTCTCTGACCCTCAACGTACGCCTCCCTGTAATCGTCGGTGTCACGCGATCCTGCGCTCACGAGGTAGAAGACGTAGTCGGAGTCGGGTAGGGTTAGATCCGACGATGTGACATCCGCCTTTATGCTTTCGACACCGTCTATATCGACTCCCGAACGCGAGACTCCGTAGACGTCGTGTCCACGGTCTGAGAGCCTACGTGCGAGAACCTCTCCGACGTATCCGACACCCACGACGGTTGATACTGTCATAGAGGAGTTACGTCGTAGAAGAGCCTAAGTCTGTGGTTATACTATACGTCGTCTATCCTCTGTTTTATCTCGTCGCCCTCTATGACGGAACCACAAGACGGACATTCGATATAGAGACGCCACTCACCGCCGTGCCTGTCACGTCTCCCACCCTCCTCGGGATGACCGAGTACGGTATAGACCGTGGAGGTCTCGCCACACGAGTCGCATCTGTACCTCTCTCCCTTTACGTCGGCTAAGAACTCGGCTATCTCTCCACCCCTGTTAGTCCCCATCTTGACGTGGGCGGTGTCACAGACAGCGAGGACGAGATCCGAGTAGAGATCGACCGAGTTCCTCCTGAGTATCTTAGTGTCAGTCGTGACGCTCTCCTTTATGCGTCTGTGTATCTGAGATACTGCCTCGTCTTTCTTCTCTTCGCCCTGTCTCCCCGATATCTTGTTCCTCTCCTCGGCTGTGAGTAGACCTTGGTCTGCCATGGACTCCTTTCAGACTGAGAGACTACGTATCTGACGGTGGCGGAGACTTGCCGTATTCAGAACTGATAACTGGAGCCCAGAACTTAAGCTAACTTACCGAGAACCTCCGGTAGGGGAGCCGGCGCTGGTGGGAAGTACAGGAGTAGCGTCCTGTTTTAATGTCTCCGTCCCATGACATCCATCCCACCCACGAAAGGTTCGTCGCTCCCCTCATATACTTCTTTTTTTCAGATATGTATGAAATGACTGCTAGATTGATCACGGTATATCTAATCGCAGTATAAGAGGAAGTAGTCCCGCCAAGATTCGAACTTGGGTTAGGGGGACCAGAACCCCCCGTGATTGACCGCTACACTACGGGACTACTACGCATTTAGACTTATCTCGTCTTCCGTATTATTCTTTTCTTTCTCGTCCGTCGGCAGTCTGTGGGTCGGATATACGCAACGTCTCGGTCATGGTCGTCTCGCCCTCTGACTCAGAGACCGTGTAATTAATCTCGACGGGGAGTCTCGTCTCGGCGTCGACTACAGTCTCGATTTGGGTATCTCGGTTTATGTTCGAAGATCTATCTGGAACTGAATCTGATACCTCAGACGTCGAGATCCTATAGGCATCACCGCCGTCGTAGGTCGTCTCTGTCACCGTGGTGTTGTCGGACTCTGCTAAGGCTCGGAGGGTCGAAACAGGGTAGTAGTCGACTCGGAGTCCATCTGTCTCCGAGAGGTACTGTCTCAGACTGTTTATCACCGCGATGTCTTCGCCCTCGGAGTATACTGTCGAGTTCGTGATGGTGAGGCGTGTCTCGACATCTCTGTCCTGGACTGTTGTCTCAGTCGTGAGTTCGGCGGTTGAGTTGGAGAAGTCGACGTGTCCCAGGGTGGTCTTTCTCGTGAGACCGTTGTCAGTCGAGAGTCTGTTACGGTGTCTAAAACTGTACGACGAGAGATTTTCGAGAGCGGATACAGAGGATCGAACGAGAGTCTCGGCGTTGGGAGTCTCATCCGAACCTGTCGAATTCGACGGGGACGATGAGGAAGACATCGACCCGTACGAGAGACAGCCCGCTGTCGTTACGAGTAAGACGACACCGACTATCGCGGCAAGTCTGACTGTCTGTTTGGGTTGTCGGCGCATCTACTCCGTATTACTCTGTCTCAGACTTGAATCTACCGCACGAGTTAAGACATCCGGATACGTCAGTCTCTCACGATGAAGACGCTTCTCCTGGGTCCCGACGACATCACCGAAAGCATAGATATACAAGAGTCTATAGACGCCGTCGAGTCGGCGTTCGAAGCCCATGGAAAGGACGAGGACGAGATGCCCGCGAAGACCTACATCGACCTGCCCCAGTACAACG
This sequence comes from Candidatus Afararchaeum irisae, assembly GCA_034190545.1. Classification (NCBI taxonomy): domain Archaea; kingdom Methanobacteriati; phylum Methanobacteriota; class Halobacteria; order Halorutilales; family Halorutilaceae; genus Afararchaeum (SeqCode); species Afararchaeum irisae (SeqCode). The sequence continues at coordinate 18,166 of JAXIOF010000059.1, forward strand.
GAGACTTCAGAGCTATGCCTGCCTTCGTCAACGACTCCGCGGGCGTGAAATGGGTCAACTCACATCCCGACAACCCCGAGAAACACGGTCTTCCGACCGTGATGGGTGTCATGATATACAGTGATCCTGAGACGGCTTACCCCCTCGCTGTACTCGACGGTACGACCCTAACGAAGTACAGGACAGGTGCCGCAGCGGGCGTCGCCTCGAAGTACCTCGCCCCACCCGACTCCGACTCACTGGGTCTCGTCGGCGCAGGAGCACAGGCACACACACAGCTAAGTGCTGTCTCGTCTGTCTTCGACATAGACGAGGTCGTAGTCTCCGACATAGACGAAGACGCGGCGAAAGATTTCGTCGACGAACTGAGAGAGGAGTACGAGAGTATCGAAGCGAGGGTAGGATCGGCTGAGGAAGCCGCAGGCTGTGACATAGTCTCAACGACGACGCCTTCGAGGGAGCCCGTGATACAGAGTGACTGGGTCTCAGAGGGGACACATATAAACGCGATGGGCGCAGACGCCGAGGGTAAACAGGAACTCGACCCCGGGATACTCACCGACTCGGACACGAAAGTCGTCATAGACGACTGGGAACAGTGCTCACACAGCGGCGAGATAAACATGCCGTACTCCGAAGGTGTCCTTAAAAGAGACGATATCTACGCCGACCTCGGGAGTATAGTTGCGGGAGACACCGACGGAAGGAGCGGCGACGAGGTCACGGTCTTCGACTCGACGGGTCTCGCGATACAGGACGTCGCGACTTCGAGGGTCGTCTACGAGAACGCCGACGAGGCGGGGATAGGCACGGAGTTCGGACTAGTCTCCGACTGAGATTAGGAGAGGTAGCGGTAAGTTCATTATTAACGACAGTCTATTGGACAGTAATGCCGTCAGACGAGAAGTACAACGACGACCAGGAGCGTATTCTCCAGCATCTACGTACCCGAGTCGAGCGAGGAAAGAGCTTCTTCAAGAGCAAGAAGATAGCCGACGCCACGGGTCTGTCGTCGAAACAGGTTGGAGTCCATCTCAGTAACCTCAAGGAGGAGATAGACGACCTGGAGATAGAGAAATGGGGCTACTCTACGTCGACGACGTGGAGGGTCTCTAACCCGTAATAATGGCGGAAACAGACACGATACCCGACGACCATCCCCGGAGCGAGTCACTAGAGACGCGCCACGCGATAGAGGAGGGGGTCGAGAAGGGAATAACCAGCAGACAGGGTCTGATAGCCGAGGGACGCGGAGAGGCTTTCGACTACCTCCTCGGAGAGGAGACGACACCCACAGCACGTGAAGCCGAGAGGGCGGCGGTAGCCGAGATGTTACTCGCCGAAAAGCCCGTGGTCTCGGTCAACGGCAACCTCGCGGCTCTCTGTCCCGACGAGACGGTCGAACTCGCAGAAGCCGTCGGTGCCGAGATAGAGGTCAACCTCTTCAACAGAACCGAAGAGAGGATAGAGGCGATAGCCGAACATCTCAGAGACCACGGTGCCGACGAGGTCAAAGGTCTGAAAGCCGACGCTAGAGTGCCTGGCTTATCGAGCGAGAGATCGAAGGTCGACTCCGACGGTATATACGAGGCTGACGTCGTCCTGATACCTCTTGAGGACGGCGACAGATGTGAGGCTCTCGTCGAGATGGGGAAGACAGAGATAGTCGTCGACCTCAATCCGCTTTCGAGGTCGCCACAGATGTCCCATATTCCGGTCATAGACAACGTGATAAGGGCGTTCCCCAAGATGGTCGAGATAGCCGACGAACTTCGGGACGCCGACGACGACGAGCTACGACGGATAGTCGAGGGATTTGACAAGGACGAGGCACTCGAAGACGCCGAGAGACGTATACGCGGCTCGTTCTCCGACTGAGCACCCCTCCCCCCTCCCCTAATCCTCGGTACTGCCTATTATCTCCGACGCGAGCTCTGCCGCCTCGACGGCTGTCTCTCCGAGTACGTAGGTTATGGGCTCTATTCCGAACCCGCCGGTGTGGTAGACTACCTCGGGAACTCCCGAGTCCTCGAATATTCGTGAGAGACGGTCCCTCCTGTTCTCGTACGCTGGGTCGAACTCGACCGTCTCGACTCCTCGGTTCTCAGCGGCTTCGAGGAAGTCGTCGCTCGTCGCTAAGTTGAGTCCGCCGCGTACCGAAGGCTCGACCGAGTTGGCGTCTGTTAATCTTTGATTAACAGGCATATCAATCAAAGATTGATGAGCGGCGAGGACGACCTCGGAGACGTTCTCGGACGCACCGAGTTCGGGCTTCGCAGGAATCTTGACTTCTCCCCTGACTTCGTAGACACGTCCGGGTACTCCGACGACTTCGTCGACAGTGTCGGCACCCGGGACTGCGGTCACGACGTTAGTCCCGACGTTGGGTATGTAGTCGGCGACTCCGTCAGTCTCAGAGAGTATGCGTGCGCCTGCTTTGACCTTCGAGACCGCCTGTCTCTCGCCGGGGTTACGCTCGGAGACACACAGGTCACAGCCCCTCCCTCTGAGAGACGGCATCTCGTCCTCGTGTGCCTCACAGATCGGACCCCTGTTCTCGAACTCACGCACAAGCCTCAGTAGACGTGAGACTGCGTCGTAGCCGTCAATCTCGTCGTGGTAGAGACCCTCGCCAATCTCCTCGACGGTCTCAACCATACGCCCGTTACTGCTGAAGAGGGGATCGAGATCTGCGTCGCGACTCACGTACTTGCTTACCGCAGCCTGACTCACTCCGAGTTCGCGGGCTATCTCGTCCTGGGTCATGCCTCTGTCGTCGAGGTCACGCGCGATCATGGCGCGGGCGGTGGGCATGAACCTCTCGGAGACTGTCTCTTCGGGGAGGCGGATCATAGACTCAGAAGGTTCTCACGCCTAAAAACCGTGGCTAAGCCAAGATATATAACCCTGTTGTAAACTAAGTAATAACATGTCGACAGTCGAGGAGACGAACGAGACCGACAGCGAGAACGTCACACAGATGCACCGTGCGAGGAAGGGCGAGATAACCCCCGAGATGGAGATAGTCGCGGAGGTCGAAGGGATAGATCCCGAGAAGCTACGTGAGGCGGTCGCCGAGGGACGCGCCATAATCCCCGCGAACGTCAACCACGAGGGTCTACATCCGATGGCAATAGGCGAACCCTCGAAGGTCAAGGTCAACGCCAACATAGGAGCGAGCGCGACGACGTCCGACCCCGACGAGGAGGTCGAGAAGCTCGAACACGCCGTGAGATGGGGTGCCGACACAGTGATGGATCTCTCGACGGGGCGCGACGACCTCGACGAGATACGTGAGACGATAATAGGTTCGAGCCCGGTTCCGATAGGTACGGTGCCGATCTACCAGGCACTCGAAGAGGTCGACGGCAACGTCGAGGATATTACTCCCGAGGTTCTTCTCGACGTGATACGGAGACACGCAAAACAGGGAGTCGACTACATGACGATACACGCGGGAGTCCTACAGGAACACCTCCCACTCACGACCGACCGCACGACGGGGATAGTCTCGCGCGGAGGCTCCATAATCGCCGAGTGGATCGAGAAGAACGACCAGCAGAACCCATTCTACACACATTACGACGAGATCTGTGAGATATTCAAGAGGTACGATGTCTCTTTCTCGCTTGGCGACGGTCTTCGCCCGGGATCGATAGACGACGCCAGTGACTCCGCCCAGTTCGCGGAGCTAGAGACACTCGGCGAACTCACAGAAAGGGCGTGGGAACACGACGTACAGGTCATGGTCGAAGGACCCGGACACGTCCCTCTCGACGAGATAGAGGAGAACGTCGAGAGACAGAAGGAGGCGTGTAACCGAGCACCTTTCTACACCCTAGGTCCTCTCGTGACCGACGTGGCACCGGGGTACGACCATATCACGAGCGCGATAGGGGGTGCCGTGATCGGATGGAAGGGAGCCGACATGCTGTGTTACGTCACGCCGAAGGAACACCTGGGTCTCCCGAACGCCGAGGACGTCAAGAAGGGTCTGATCGCGTACAAGATTGCCGCCCACTCAGCCGACATCGCACGCGGAGATAAAGACGCCGAGGAGTGGGATCGCGAACTCTCGAAGGCGAGGTTCGACTTCGACTGGGAACGCCAGTTCGAACTCGCTATAGACCCCGACACCGCACGTGAGTACCACGACGCGACACTCCCCGACGACAACTACAAGGAGTCGGAGTTCTGTTCGATGTGTGGACCCGAGTTCTGTTCGATGCGTATCGACAGGGACAGGAGAGAGACTGCAGGCGACGACGTGACCGCCTTCGACGACGAGGAAGAGAAGCCCGTCATAGAGGTCAACGAGATAAAGGAGAGACGGAGTAGGTTTGGGATGTAAGTTAATATCCGGGGAAACTCTTTTCGTCGCAGAGATTTTTGACGAAGTATGAACCGTAGAAACTTCCTCACGTTGTACGGCAGTGTTCTACTCGCGGGATGTACGGCAAATGGGAGTAGCCAAGAAGGTGACAGCATGGATACGGAGTATCCGCTTGAGGTATCAGTGACCGATGGAAAGACCGTGTCGTCATCGGAGTTCGGGGTCTCGGTAGAGACTGAAGTCCTACGGTCGAGGATCGACACCGACCAGACGGCTCGACTGCGGATCAGCCTGACGAACCAGACAGACCTACCGGAAGCCCCACCGTAGCCAAGTACGAGACGGTCGAGCCGGGCGAGTCTATACGGGAGGAGTACGGTGTATGGGGGCATTACGGCAACGAGGGATGTATACCTACGCGAGAGTACACCTTCGAGAACCACCACGGATTCCGAGGCTCTGAGAAGCTTTTTGAGTGGGAGCTCACAGTCGACGTTCGGGAAGCGTGAGACTTTGAGGGAGCACTGTGTAGTACACCTGAGAGTTATCACTTGTTTGAATTAGGTCTTATCAGTATTGCTACAATTGATTGAGGATTACAATCACATGACAGAAGAAAGGCACATAGAACAACAGGAAGATCCCTTTGTGGTCGTTCAAGCAGATAGCTTTTGAAATAGCGTGTCATAGAAAGTTTCGCACGCTCTCACTATCCAGGTCTTGTCAAGACTTCCGTGTAAATACAGGGGGCATATCTTGCACGAAATCACCACCAGTTTTTGAGTGAGTAGATTGCTCAGTACAGCCTTAGGAAATAACGGAAGATCAACTCCCTGTTATCAATTAAGGTATCATCGATGACCTCGTTGTCCCTACGATAGTTGTTGCTCAAACCTCTGTTCCAGCTCGTCTTCCACTACACTATCCTCATCGAGGTAGTGAGCCGTGGGACGGGGATATGTCCTATCACAGTGTGGGCAGACCCATGCTTTCTCTTCAAAGACGAACCACTTCGGGACAGTTCTGGATTTGAGCTTACGACCATCGTTTGGACAGAATGGACCCTCCACGTACACGTACGGGTCATCATCTGTGTAGGATAGATCTCTGAACACACCGTACTTCCCTTTCCATTTCACTCCGAATTTCTCAATTTCATCTTCGGCATATACCTTCTTAGGCTTACTCTTGAGTAAGAAACTAGAAGGTGCGTTTTCCTCTCTAAACTTCTCTTTTCGTTTTATCAGATAGCTCAGGATACCGTAGATGATGAGAGTGACGATGAAGGTGACTCCTATTGCTCGAAACCAGCGGCTGTTCAGAACTCCCGTATCAACCAGATTAATCCGCTTAGAGATGCCCAGAATCTCGCCTATAATCATCGTGATGAGACCTAAGAGGATACTCACTGCCCACGCTCTCAATTTCATATATAACCTAATTCAAGTGAAAGACAATTAAAACACGAGTTTCGACACTCAGTCAGAATATCTCTGCCATCAATAGAATTCCGTGAAGAAATGTACAGCCAATTCATACTAGAACCAATAAAATATATGCAGGCGTAGTAACCGAGTGATTCCGTCATACCGTGATGAAACAAACGCATTCACTATACTGACTGTAACCTCTATATCATTCACTGCTTTCTGTAACTATATCCATCTCAACATTTCACTATTCGGATAGCACCGCAGAGAATTGGTCGTAAGTGTTTCTATGACACGCTCTTCGAAAACTAAATGAAGCGATCTGTTTTTTGTTTGACTTCCTCTGAGAGAGATTCTGCTTCGTTCCTTAATCTCTCAAAAAGCTCATCAGTAGCTGAAATATTATCTGGGAAATCAACCTCAGTACCTCACAAAAGTTCGGTACTGACAACCGCAACCGCAAACGAATGTCT
>JAXIOF010000060.1 GCA_034190545.1 Candidatus Afararchaeum irisae
TTGCTCTTGCCCGTATTGGATTGAGGCGTTGTCGGCTCCTCCCCGCCCTACTGCGTATGCAAATCGAAGATTTGCTTGCTCGTGAATCTTCGATTCACGAACGTCCCGAGAACTCCGTTCTCGCGGGCTCAGAAATCTTTGATTTCTGAACGTCCTCAGAACGCGAAGCGTTCTGATGTGCGAACGAGACGCTCTGCATCTCGTTAACGCTACTCGTTCGCTCCGCTCCCTGCGTTGTGTTGAAAATCGGAGATTTTCATACGTATGCGAATCTCTGATTCGCAACACTCCTTGAGGACGGGGCCTCCGCCTCGCAATTAGGTGAACTCGCGATGGCGGTGTTAGGTGCCGTCCTCAGTATCGGAGCCGAATCCATCGAAAGGCACAGTCTTATGGCTTCTAACGAGAACTTCGTCAGCAACCGTGAGTCCCATACTGATGAGCTCCTGGGCTACGAGAGTGATGTCACGGTCTGACTCGCCTATAGCGGTTACGAGGAGGTTCTGTTCGCCAGTGACGAGCTCTTGGACTGATACGACCCCGTCGATTTCGAGTATATCCGAGATGAGATCACCACGTTCGGATATCGAAGCGGTGCAGTAAAGCAGCATTCGGAGGGGATAGCCCGATTTCTGATAATCGACCTCAGCACTGTATCCTTTGATTATCTCGTCGGATTCGAGGCTCTGGATACGTTTACGGATAGTGCTGTCTGAGGTTCCGGTTCTCTCTGCGATATCCCCAGACGATATATTCCGAGCGTCTTCCTGTAACGCATACAGGATAGCCCTGTCCACGTCGTCGAGATCCTTCTCAACCATACTCGTGTGTCCGCGACAAAGCTACTTTAGCTTTTTTGGGAGTCCGTGTGGAGGATGTCAAGTTTAATCTCGACTGGCTAGGATAATGGGGTCAAGACTCCTCCGTAACTGCCTTAACACGGGGGGACGAAGACATTCCGAGGATGTCGAAAAGACGAAAACAGTCGTTTTCCGACTCAGACACAGGTCTCGACAAGTACCCCGAGTTCTACGACGAGGACATACAGTATATTCTTGACATAAACGACTCGGGACTCCTCCTCAACGAGATTACGGAGAGCGTATTCAAGGACTACCCCGTACAGGTTCCAAGGGACGAGATAGGATGGAGCCAGCTTCCGGTCGAGGGAGTCTGTTTCGAAGTAGTCGGGATAGGATTCAGAGGCGAATCCGAGGACAAGAAGTCGGTGATACTCAAGATAGACTCGGTAGACGAAGACTGTGAAACCTCAGCCTCGGAGACTGAGAGGAGACTCGAACTCAACGACGACGGCGTAGTACTCAAGGAGGTCAGGGAGTACGTCTTCCGTGACGGCACTAACGAGATAGAGTTCGAGAGACTCGGCTGGGACGACCTTCCGGTCGACGGAGTATCCCTGACCGTAGTCGGTATAGAGATGGCTGACGGAAGAGGCGAAGACAGAAATATCAGATTCGATGTCGTCTGATCTCTGTGGTTGACTTCTGTCTGAGACTCACAGAACCCACACAGCCACGCTGGAACTATAACCACCCGTGTCTACGTTATAGAGTGGTATCCGTAGTCAACGGTCTCATAGGTGGTCTGATAGCCACCGTGGTTATGACGGTATCATAGAGCTACTCGGAGACGAATCACCGCCTCTTACAGCGATATTCTGGTCAAAGTATATCGGTGAAGGAGATCCCGAAGAGTACAAGCCCCACGGCGTATTTCTCCATTTCGTCTACGGAGTGACTGCGGGAGGTGTATTCGAGTTCGCCTTGAGTCTCCTCAGCCTGAGTATCGAAGGCATAGGAGAGGGTATCTTATTTGGTGCTGTATACGGTCTGGTGCTTCTAGTAGTTGGGATGCTCTTCTGGATGAGGCTGATACTCGGGGTCAAGGTCAGAGCAAAGATTGTGGGGATGTCTCTCTTCTTCCATCTCGTCTACGGCGTCGTACACGGAGCCTGGGCTGGACTCGGTGTTATCGGCTGAACGAAGACACCCCAAAAGAGTGTCTGATAGTGTTTAGTTCGAATCCTTACCGGTGAGATACGGCCAGATGTTCGGTTCG
>JAXIOF010000061.1 GCA_034190545.1 Candidatus Afararchaeum irisae
TATCCAAGCCGGCTTCAACAAAGACCCTGAGCTAACTCAGTTGGGAAGTACCGAGTATCCAGAGCCCACTACTTCTCCGCTGTAGCCCTCGTTCTGATGCCTCTTACAGGATACTTCGACGGAGTCTTACCAGACATCGGCTTGTTCATCGGATTGGTTGTGCTTTTCATTTCCTCAGTCTACATAGTGAAACACCAGACAGTCAGCGAGATAGAGCTTCGAGTCTGAGTCCCTAGAATAACACACAGTTATAGACAAAGACAGTTTTAATAATACTTTTTATGCCAAAACCCTCTATTTAATAACATGCCCGTCGTCAGCATCTCGGTTCCCGACAAGCTCCTCGACCGAATAGACAGCTTCGTCGACGAACACGGCTACTCAGGGAGAAGCGAGTTCATACGGAACGCCTCGCGTGAGCTCATAGGCGAGTTCGAGGACGCGAGCTTAGAGGGACGTCACCTCATAGGTACGATAACCGTAGTCTTCGACTTCGACAACTCCGAGGTCGAGAACAAGATGATAGAGCTCAGACACGACTTCGAGGACGTCGTCAAGAGCAACGTACACTCACACGTCGGAGAGAGCTACTGCATGGAGGTCTTTGTCCTCGAAGGCGACTTAGACGAGATAAAGAGATTCGTGGGACAGGTCAGGTCGACCTCCGACGTTCTCGATGTCAACTACACCGTCCATCCGATAGACGAGCTACTCTAGCGGTACTCGTTGAGCGAGTCACGCAGGTCACGCGCGGCTTTCCGAGCCTCGTCGTCGAATCTCTCCTCGTCTTCCTCACCCGCGTAGATGATCGAACGCGTCGAGTTGACGACTCCGACGCCTTCGGAGCTGAGACCGTGTTCTACTGCCGCTCTAAGGCTGCCGCCCTGTGCTCCGACCCCCGGCACGAGGAAAGGAAGGTCGTCGGCGTGTCGCCTGACTTCCTCCATAGTCTCGGGATAGGTCGCTCCGACGACGAGTCCGAGATTCGAGTTTAGATCCCAGTCGGCGCATCTCTCTGCGACCTCGGCGTAGAGGGGCTTTCCGCCACAGTCGATGTCCTGGAAGTCACTGCTTCCGTCGTTTGTCGTCTTACACAGGACGAAGACGCCCTTGTCGGGACGTTCGATGAAGGGCTCTATGGAGTCGTGTCCCATGTACGGACTCACTGTTATAGCGTCGGCGAAGTCGAGTAGATCGGCGTACCTGCTCGAGGAGTTACCTATGTCACCTCTCTTGGCGTCGAGTACGACTTCTGCGTCAGTCTCCTCGTGGACGTACTCGGCTGTCTGTCTGAGCACGTCCCAGTCGTCGGTAGCCTCGTAGAAGGCGGAGTTGGGCTTGTAGGCGACAGCGACCTCGCTCGTGGCATCTATTATACGTCTGTTGAACTCTAAGACCGAGAGGTCGCCGGGTATCCTCTCTCTCACGGGGTCGAGTCCGACACAGACTACGCTGTCTTTCTCCTCGATGCCGTCGGCGAGTCTGTCGAAGAAGTTCACGCGAACTCCTCCAGAGGAACCTGCTTCTGGTCGCCCGTCTCCATCTCCTTGACGGTCACAACGCCTTCGGAGAGGTCGCGTTCTCCGACGATGACTGTCTTCTCTGCGTTTATAGAGTCGGCGTACTCAAGCTGTCCCGAGAAGCCGCGGTTCGAGAGATCGATCTCGACTACGTTTCCCTCGGCTCTCAGAGACTGTGCGACCTCGACCGCAGTCTGCCTGACGTCTCCTATCACGGCGACGTAGTAGTCAGTACGTATCCTCTCGTCGGGCCAGACTCCCGCTCTCTTCATGAGGAGTTCGAGTGTGGCGTCGCCCGGTGCGAATCCGACCGCCGGGGTCGGCTGTCCTCCGAAGGTCTCAACGAGGTCGTCGTAACGTCCACCGCCGAATATCGAACGCAGGTCGCCTTCCGTGTCGAAACACTCGAAGACGGCTCCCGTGTAGTAGTCGAGTCCCCTGACTATACGTGGGTCGAACTCGACGTCGACTCCGTAGTCCGCGAGACGGTCGTGTATAGCCCTGAGGTTCTCGATCCCCTCACGTGTCTTCTGTCTCTCGGATATCTCAAGAACCTCTTCGAGACTGCCGAAGCCACGTATCTGGGTTAGCGAGACTACAGTCGAGGTCTGTTCGTCGTCAAGTACCTCACGCAGACGTGCCCTGAGTTCGTCGGCTTCGAGCTTCTCGGTCTTGTCGACAGTCCTGTAGACGTGCTGGGCGTCCTCCGAGGGGAGGTCGAATCCCTCGACTATCCCCTGGAGTATCTTCCTGTGACTCATACGCAGGACGAAGTCGTCGTCGAGACCCAACGACCTTAGCATGTCGTCGGCGAGTGCGACTATCTCGGCGTCAGCCTCGGGAGTCTCGCCGCCGAATATGTCGAAGTTGGGCTGGTAGAACTCACGCAGGCGTCCCGACTGTGGCTGTTCGTACCTCCAGAGCTTGGGCACCGAGTACCACTTGAGAGGCTTCGAGAACTCCTGCTGTTTCGCGACGAAGATACGGACGACACTCGGTGTTAGCTCGGGGGTCATAGTGACCTGGCGTCCGCCCTTGTCCTCGAAAGAGTAGGTCTCTTCGACTATCTCCTCGCCGCTCTTTATCTCATAGAGTTCGAGAGGTTCGAGCGACGGCGTCGCGATCTCACGGAATCCGTAGGACCGTGCCGTCTCCTCCACCGTGTCGAATACCTCACGACGTGCCGCCATCTCGTCGGGATAGAAGTCCCTGAACCCCTTGAGGCTCTCAAGGTCTCTGTCCATGTGACGAGTAGAGGAAGGAGAGGTTTAAATTAAACTAAAGTAAAGAGTACTTACCTTCTCTTTATGTTGTAGTCGTTGCCCGAGGGCTGAAGCTCACGCAGGAGATCCTTCATCTGGTCGTCGTCTATGGTGTCCTGTATCCTTCCGCTCTTTGCGAGTGCGACTATCTGCTGTTCGACCGACTCCGCGAACTCCGGCTTCGACATACGGAGAGTGTTGAGCCTCTCGCGCGCCTCGGCTGTCAGAGTCTGTTTCAGGAGAGCCTTCTTCTGAGCCTCTGCCTCCTCACGTTCCTCACGTTCCTGTGACTGCCCCTCTCCCTGCTGTTCCTTGAGCTTCTTTAGCTTCTCCTCACGTAGGTCGTCGATGTCGTCAGTCATGTTAAAATGTAGTTCCTGAGAGCTTAAAACTCTTCAGACGACAGTCGTCGGTGCTGTCGCGCTACTTCTACTGATACTGTTCGAGCTCGGGGATCTCCGAGGCGACGTCCTCGGCGACTCCGTCGAGGAAGCTCCTTCCCTCGCCAGAGACACGTCTCCCCTCCGCCTCGACTGTCTCGACGTAGCCGGCGTCCTCAAGCTGCTGGAGAGCCGTCCTGATTATATTACGGCTTCCCCTCTCGTGGTGAGCGGGTGCGGAGCCGTTGTTCTTGCTCCCGCCGTACTCCTTGCTGAGACGTGAGACTCCTATGGGACCTTCTGTGTAGACCTTACGTATGATCGATGCTGTGCGTGTGTACCACCAGTCGCTCTCCTCGGGAGGGAGCTCCTTGTGCTCTCCAGTCTTAGCGAACTCCGCCCACTCGGGGGGCTCTACCTCGTCGATGTCCTTGAGTTCCTCGGCGACTTGGGATACCATCTTGTCCCCGGGAACGTCGTATAGAGTGACCATTCTTGTCCTGAGTTCGTCGAGGAGAGGTTTAACCTTTTTTGTTATACTCAAGGAGAGAAGGACGTGAATACGGGTTGAGTCTAAGACCAGTATACAGAGACTCAGTCAAGGTATCCGCCATTCTCAGAACAGTCTGTATTCAATGCTTAATTATTTCTGTCCTTGAGTATTAAAGGCGTCATCGAGGTACCATGGAAGAACGGAAGCTTCTCGACCGTCTCTCGCGCGAACTCGGCGTAGGAGACGACTGCGCAGTCTTAGAGTTCGGCGGTGACGAGGCTAAAGCACTCCTCACCACCGACATGCTCCACCGTAAGACCGACTTTCCCGAGGGACTCGAAGCTGAGGTTATGGGCTGGCGCGGGGTCGGCGCGAGTCTGAGCGACGTGGCAGGAATGGGAGGCGATCCAGTCGCGTCGGTTCTCGCAGTCGGCGTCCCGGGACTCGAAGAGGAGACGGTCGAGGCGATCATAAAGGGCGCGAGAGACGTCTGTGAGGAGGTCTCGGCGGAGTACGTCGGAGGCGACCTCGACTCACACGACGAGCTCACAGTCACGTCGACAGTTCTAGGAAGAGCCGAGTCGCCCGTGAGACGGTCGGGAGCGGAGGTCGGAGACGCAGTCTGTGTGACGGGAGAACTCGGTGCGACCGCTCTGGGTCTGCGCCTCTTCGAGGAAGGAGAAAACGAGACGGCGAACGGTCTCTTCAGGTTCGAGCCACGTGTCGCGGAAGGTATCGAGATCTCCGAGTACGCGACCTCGATGATGGACATAAGCGACGGTCTCTCTGTCTCTCTCCACCAGACCGCGGAGGCGAGCGACGTGGGATTCGAGGTCGAGTCAGAGAGGATACCCCGTGTCGACGGAGTAGACCTGGAGGAAGCCGTCTTCACAGGCGAGGACTTCGAGCTTCTGTTTACGGCTCCGCGCGACAGGCTCGACGAGATAAGCGCGGAGTTCACGGTGATAGGCGACTGCGTCGACGAGACCGAGGGCGTGAGTATCGACGCCGAGAGACTCGAAAAGAGAGGTTATCAGCACGGAGACTGATTAACTAACACATATGACCATAGATGACCTCAACGACGAGATAAGGAGCTGTACGAGATGTGACGACCTCGTTGACAACAGGACACGCCCAGTTCCGAACCAGGGCGATCCCGACGCAGACGTCCTGATCGTGGGCAAGATGGTGGGGTACAGGGACGACGAGAAGGGACTGCCCTACCAGGGCGAGGCGGGGAAGACAGTCGACTACGTTCTCGATGCATACGACATGACGAGGAACGACGTCTTTCTCACCAACCTCACGCGGTGCTATCCGCCCGAGAGCCGTAACCCGACGAAGGAGGAACTCGACCACTGCGCCGAGTACTTCAACCAGGAGCTTGAGATAGTCGACCCCGACTACATAGTCGCGCTCGGGAAGCTCACAGCCGAGAGACTCCTCGGCAGGGATGTCAAGCTCGAGGACGAACACGGCGAGGTCTACAACTACTCGACACTCACATTCCAGTCGAAAGTCGTCGTGACCTACAACGTCGGATCAGTCCAGTACGACCCCACGAAGAGGGACACTATAGTCGAGGACATCGAGCCCGTGTTTGAGTAGATAGGACTGATTCTCAAGTTCGACACGAGTCACCACCCATCCTTATGGCGTAACACTCCGTAGACAGATCTAATGGCAGAGATAGTCTCGACAGAGGACGTTCTGGGAGGCGCGCCGCGTATCGAGGGGAGACGTATCGGAGTCCATCATATCGCCAGACGTGTGATCGACGCCGGCGAGTCGCCCGAACAGGTCGCCGCCGACTACGACCTCGCTGTCGCTGACGTCCACCGGGCTCTCGTCTACTACTACGACAACCCGACCGAGATGCGCGAGGTTCAGGAAGACCGTAGGTCAGTACCTGAGGACTTAGACGTTGTTCGTCCCGAGGATTTCGAAGCCGAGACGGGATCGGAGACTAAGGCATAGATATGAGGCTGTTGGCTGACGAGCATATTCCTCCAGCCTTCGTCTCGGCACTTCGGGGAGAGGGTCACGATGTCGCAGTCGTCGGGGAGGACGTCAACCTAGGTGCAGATGACTCTGTTGTGCTGAGGTTCGCGTCTGAGACCGACCGTGTTATCTTGAGTGAGGACACTGACTTCCAGGGTGCCGACCCTCAACTCGACACTGGTTCACATCCGGGAGTACTCGCGTGTGACACCTCTGCGGCACCCGGCGAGGTTGCGGCGGCTGTACGTCGGATCGACTCAGTGACCGACGACCTCACACAGACTCTTCTATTCGTTCCTGGCAACTGGCTTTAGATACTGACCCCCATCTTTTACGCCTCGACTGCGTAGGTGATGTATGTCCTCAGACACAGACTCAGACCCACAGACCGAAGACCTGCCAGAGACAGAAGACGAATGGCGCGACCGTCTCACCGAGGAGGAGTACAGGATACTCCGTGAGTCGGGTACTGAGCCGAGTTTCAGCGGCGAGTACGTCGACGAGAAGAGGGACGGCACCTACGTCTGTGCTGGCTGCGGCGCGGAGCTATTCTCGTCCGACGAGAAGTTTGAGTCGGGCACCGGCTGGCCCAGCTTCTGGGACGCTGTCGACGACAACATAGAGCTTCAGCCCGACCACAGCCTCGGAAGGACGAGGACGGAGGTCGTCTGTGCGAGATGTGGGGGACATCTCGGACACGTCTTCGATGACGGTCCCGACCCGACGGGTAAGAGGTACTGCATAAACTCGGTGGCTCTCGACTTCGATCCCGAGGAGTAGCTACATACTTACTCTCCTGACTCGATCTCAGCGCCGAGCGACCCCATGGCTTCGACGAAGTCGGGGTATGAGACAGAGACGGTCTCGGCGGTGTCGACTACTGTCTCTCCGTCGGCGACGAGTCCCGCGAGACTGAGCGCCATGACTATACGGTGGTCGTGGTGTCCCGAGACGTCGGCTCCTCTCAGATCCGTCGCGTCGCCGTCTACGACGAGGTAGTCTTGACCCTCCTCTACCTCAGCGCCGAGCTTTCGGAGTTCCTCGGTGATTACGGCGAGTCTGTCGGTCTCCTTGTATCTCAGGTGTTCGGCGTCGTAAATACGTGTCTCCCCCTGGGCTACGGCTCCGAGTACAGCCACAGTAGGAACGAGGTCAGGCGAGTCGGAGGCGTCGAACTCAGTGCCCGAAAGATCGCCCGACGTGACCCTCACGACTCCCTCCTCGGTGTCCCAGTCGATGTCGGCACCCATTCTGTCGAGGACGTCGAGTATCACCGAGTCGCCCTGTGGTCCCGGGAAGAGGTTCTCGACTTCGACCTCACCGCCCGCTATGGCTCCCGCCGCGAGGGGGTACGACGCGCTTGAGAAGTCACCCGGGACTCGGAACTCGCCCAGGTCGTAGGTCTGGTCTCCCTCGACGTCGAAGCCGGCTTGAGTCTCTTCGTAATCTATTCCGGCTTCGTCGAGGACTTCGAGTGTTATGTCGACGTAGGGTCTACTCCTGAGTTCGTTCTCTATCTCGATATCTACGCCGTCGGGAGTCAAGGGCGCGGCGAAGAGGAGTGACGATATGAACTGGGACGAGACAGTGCCGTCTATCGACGTTTCACGTCGGTCTATCCTCCCGTCGACGACGAGAGGTGCACAGCCGTTCCGTCTCGTAGAGAAGGCGTCTGAACCGAGCTCTGAGACCGACTTGAGAAGAGGATCGTTGGGACGTGACCTCAGGCTGCGGTCTCCCGTGAGAACCGTCGTGTCGTCGGTGACTGCGGCGGTTCCGGTGAAGAGACGGAGCGTAGTCCCCGAGTTTCCGCAGTCGAGGACGTCGTCGGGAGTCTCAGGAGAACACGACACCCCGTCGACCGAGAGGCTGCCGTCGTCTTCGTCTTCGTCTTCAACCTCGGCTCCGAATCCCTCGGCACACCGTATGCTAGCCCTTATGTCGGCACTCATCAGGGGGTCGAGTACACGCGCTTCGTCGGAGAGAGATCCTGCGAGCACGGCACGGTGGGAGTAGCTCTTGCTCGGAGGTGCTGAGACACGTCCCGAGACTTCTGAGGGAGAGACTCTGATCTTCATACCCCGACTTCGTGGGATACGTCTTTGAATCTGTCGCTGTCGGCTGTCAGAGATGCCGAGAGGTCGACTCAGAGAGGAACGCAGATATACCTCGGGAACTTACAGCGTGTGATGTGATGGAGTCAGACGACTCAGCGCCGAGACACGTCGAGGGAAGATGTGACCTCGGTGACTGCGACAGCTTAGCCACGCGTGCATATGTCGACTCCGACGGCGAGATATACATAGAGGTCTGTCCGAGCCACGGAGAAAGCTTAGAGTCGGAGTTCGACTCCGACTACGACGAGGTCGAACGTGACAGTCCTTACCGCGACGACCCCGAGAGACACGAGTCACACGCGTGTGGAGGTCAAGTCGAGATACACGAGACCCCCGGAGGCTACGAGTACCGAGTCTGCGACTCGTGTGACTACGCGCTTCTGATAGACGACTCTGGAGAAGGAGACGGTGACGGAAACGGAGAAGGCGGCGGGATGGAGGTCGAGTACGTCGACCGCCGAACGTAACCACAACTGCTTTCGGCTCTCGACACGCCTTACGACTAATGAGCGACAGCGATCTTATTGCCGTGGTCGACGACGAGAAATGCAACCCCGACAAATGCGACCACGAGTGTGTCAACTTCGATCCCCTCAACAGGTCTCCGACGGGACCCGAGGGTTTCCACATAGACGAGGAGGTCGGAAAGGCGCGTATCTCCGAACAGGTCGTGATGGAGGGACACACGATCTCGGCAAAGAAATGTCCCTTTGACGCGATACAGCTTGTCAATCTCCAGAAGGAGACGGGAGAGAAGCTCCACCAGTACGGCGAGAACCAGTTCCGTCTCTACGGTCTTCCCGCGCCACAGGAGGGTGAAGTCGTGGGTCTCCTCGGTAGGAACGGCATAGGTAAGTCGACCGCCCTGAGGATACTCTCGGGTGATCTCAAGCCCAACCTCGGAAGGTACGACGAGGATGTGGACTGGGACGAGATCACTACAGAGCACCGGGGCACGTCTTTACAGACCTACTTCGAGAGACTCGCAGAAGACGACATAACCGCGTCGTTCAAGATACAGAGGGTAGACGACATAAAGAGGTCTTTCACCGGAGAGGTGGGTGAACTCCTCGACCAACTCGACGAGAGGGGAAACGTCGACGGTCTTATAGACGCTCTCGACATGGAGTCGTTCGTCGGAAACCGGGTGAGCGACCTCTCGGGCGGAGAGCTACAGAGGGTCGCAGTCGCGGGCTGTCTCGTACGTGACGCCGACGTATATCTGATAGACGAGCCGTCGTCGTTCCTCGACGTCGAACAGCGTCTCAACGTCGCACGTGCGATACGTGACGAGACAGACGACAGGTACTGTGTGGTCGTAGAACACGACCTCGCGACACTCGACCTACTCGCCGATATCGTCCACGTCGTCCACGGAGAGCCCGGGGCGTACGGTATGGTCTCGAACGCTATGACCTCACGCGTCGGTATCAACCAGTACCTCGAAGGCTACCTCAAGAGCCACAACCTGCGTATAAGGAGCGACTCGATAAACTTCGCGGGAGGCACGGGGAGCAAGATGAGGGGCGACGTCCTGATGGAGTATCCCGGGTTCGAGAAGTCTTTCGACTCGTTCTCTCTCGACGTAGACGCGGGCGAGGTACACGAGGCGGAGGTTCTGGGTATAGTTGGACAGAACGCCATGGGTAAGACGACCTTCGCGAAGATGCTTGCGGGCGAACTCGAACCCGACAACACCGACTTCGAGTCACCGGTTCCGATCTCGTACAAGCCCCAGCATATATCCGCGCCGAAGGGGACAGTCAGGTTCGCTCTGTCACAGGTCGCCGACATAAGCTCGACGTCGTTCCAGACACGTGTCGAGAAGCCTCTCGACCTCAAGGAGCTTTACGACAGAGACCCCGAAGACCTCTCGGGCGGAGAGTTACAGAGGGTCGGAATCGCGGCGTGTCTCGGAAGGGACGCGAGCCTACATCTCTTAGACGAGCCCTCCGCGTATCTCGACGTCGAGACACGTGTCAGCCTCGCGAAGAGTCTCAGACGTTTCGCACGTGACACCGAGCGTCCCGTCGTCGTGATAGACCACGACCTCGTCTTCCTCGACTACATCAGCGACCGTGTGATGGTCTTCGAGGGCGAGTCAGGGGTCGAGGGACACGGAAGACAGCCCGAGAAAGTCAAGGACGGCTTCAACCGTTTCCTCAAGCAGGTCGACATCACCTTCCGGAAAGACCCCGACACCGGAAGACCCCGAGCGAACAAGCCCGAGAGCCAGAAGGACAAGACACAGAGGAAGGAGAACGAGTACTACGCCTGAGACTTAGTACCACACCATAACTGACCATATATACACGTATATACTCTAAACCACTATAGATATAAATATAATGAAAGTAAATTTGGTCTGCGTGCTATTCTAAGACACGGATCTGAACGTGCAGAAACTTTATGTAGGTAGAGGTTCAAGGTTAGAACGCGTAGGAGTTAGTCATACGTAAGTCGAAGAGTCAGACAGATACCCCAGATACAAAATATGTTGAGCAAGATAATCTCAGAAACCAAAGAATGCGAGGAGTGTGACCTCGAAGCCGAAAACAGGGTCATACTCGAAGACGGCACCGAGAAGCTTCTCTGTGGGACTCACGCCGACGAGATCATGGAGAACCGACCCATGGAGATAAAGATGATACAGAGCGTCTCTATCTGGGGCTGATCTGAGTCTCTTCTACGACTTCCTCGACCCTCTCAGAGATCCATCCCTCGTCGACGTATCTGTCGTAGACGGGGAGTCTCTCGACGAGTTCGGCGTCAGCCTCGTCGGCGATCTCTTCGAGCTTTCTGACCCGGGGCCAGTCGTAGTCGGGATTTATGTAGTCGTCCGTCACAGGAGAGACTCCTCCTAAGTCGCCCGCACCCGCCTCGACGAGTGAGGCGAGTCTCTGGGTTCCCGAGATGTTGGGCGGAACCTGAACCTCGACGTCGTCGGGGAGTCCGTACCGCGCCATAGCGACGACACGTCTCATCTCTTCGAGAGAGGGTCTCGGGTAATCCGACCTCTCGTTGGGGACGACGTTCTGGAGTATGACCTCCTGTATATGTCGGTGTCTCTCGTGGAGCCGTCGTATCTCCAGTATCGACTCAGCCCTGTCGCGCCAAGTCTCTCCTATTCCGACTAGTATCCCGGTCGTGAACGGGACTCCCGCCTTACCGGCGTCGTCTATCGCCTTTATACGTCTCTCGGGCTTCTTGGTCTCGAATCCGGCGTGGGCGTCGACCTCAGCCGTGGTTTCGAGCATCAGTCCCATAGACGCGTTTACCTCGCTCAGACGCCGAATCTCGTCGAGTTCGAGTACACCCGGGTTCGAGTGAGGCAGAACGCCCATCTCGAGTGCTGTCTCACACGCCTCGTAGAGGTAGTCCAAGACCGTGTCATGTCCCATCGCGTCGAGTCTCTCGTCTATATCCGGATAGACCTCGGGACGTGTCCCGAACGAGAAGAGTGCCTCCGTACACTCCGTCTGTTTCGCGGTTTCGAGAGTCTCCTCGACCTCGTCACGCGACATAATCTCGGCGTTCCCGGGTTCATCGTAGAAGGCACAGTAGTCACACGCGTTCTTACACGCCGTCGTTAGGGGAAGGAAGACGTTACGCGAGAAAGAGACCTCGTCGGGCTTGTCGACGTCTTCGGGGTCGACTTCTAAGAGGACGTCAGCCTCCATCGTCGAGCCTCCTGAGGTCGACGCGTTTCTCGTCGTTCTCGACGGCTTCGAACCTCTCGGCTATGTAGTCGTACGACATCCCCTCTCCGTGGAGGAGAACCTCTATGAGGTCGTCGGGTTCGTCTACGTCGGTCGAGAGACGGAACGAGTCTACGGTAGATGTATCGATTCCGCGTGACCTCGCGGTTTCGAGATGGTCGGTGTAGCTAGTCCCGTGGTAGTCGACCTTGAACTCAGACGTCCACGAGACGAATGCGTTTGTTCCTCCGTTTCTCCCGGGAGCTAAAGACAGATCCGTGTCGCCGCCTCGCTCCACGAGACGCCGCACAGAGTCGGGTGTAGCTATACAGACGTCCGACATCACGACACCGACGGGAGCCTCGTCGAGGACGGAGTTTACTGCGGGAGTCAACGGTTCGGGACAGAGACGTGTCTCGTAGCTGAGGTCGAAGCCGGGGTCGTATCCGTCGAGTCGGTGAGTCGTGAGTACGACGGGGTCGTGTCCCGACTCCTCGACAGCCGAGTAGACGTCGTCGAGCATACAGAAGCTAAACTCGACCCTCTCGTCGGGAGACAGGAGGCGTGAGAGACGTGTCTTCGGGCTCTCGGGCTTGAACGGGATGTAGAAGAGCATCGATCAGAAGAGTTCGCGCCAGAGACTGTTCTTGTACTTGTCGCCGCGGTCACAGAACGGAGTGACTATACACGCCTCGTCGGGGTTCTCCATCTCCTCAGCGAGGTTTATACACGCCTCTAAGTTGGCACCCGAAGACGTCCCGACGAGGAACTCGTCGCCGACCCTCATGACATCACGCACAGTCTCCTCCGAGAACTGCCCGGGATCGACTATCTCGGGGTCGTAGTCGTCGTACCTCTCACGCAGGTCACGTGCGTTCTCGTACGCCTTGTCGGTGGATATGTAGAGCTTCCTGTCGGGGAGGCTCTCATCGTAGATGTCAGGGACGTAATGTCCCTCGCCCTTCACGTACTTGAGACCGTCTATGGCGTGGAGTGCGTCGTCGGGCTCGACAGCGACGGAGGTTATAGAGGAGTCGGCGTTCTTGAGACCTCTCGATGTTCCGGTTATAGTACCCCCGGTTCCGACGCCCGCGACGAAATGTGTGACACAGCCGTCTGTCTGGTCGACTATCTCGGGCGCAGTCGTCTCCTCGTGGGCGAGAGGGTTGTTGGGGTTCTCGTACTGGTTGGGCATGTAGTAGTCGTCGGGGTTCTCCTCCAGAATCTCGTTAGCCCTGTCTATGACAGCGTCGTATCCCTCCATAGCGTCGGTGAACTCTATCTCAGCACCCGTCTCCTCGACCGTCTTTATCTTGCCGTCACCGGCGTTGTCGGGCATCACTATCAGAACGTCGTAGCCCCTGTTACGTGCGATCTTAGCGACCTCGCTCCCCGTGTTCCCGCTAGTGGGCTCTATCACCGTCTTGTCCTTCGTGAGATCGCCCGACTCCTCCGCAGCGTCAAGCATATACAGTGCGGGGCGTGACTTGACCGATCCGCCGCCGTAAGGCGTCGAGTGGAGATTGAACCATTCGAGCTTCGCGTATATATTTGCTCCTGCGGGCTCTCCCACCCCTTCTATCTTGACGAGAGGGGTATCACCTATCTCAGACTCGTCTATCTCCATTCTTGTTTGTTATATGGAAACAAGATTATAAAACAGTTCTCTGTTACTTGCCTTGGTAAACTACCCCACCCTACTTCGCTCGGGCAAACCCTCGCTCGTGGAGGGATGGG
>JAXIOF010000062.1 GCA_034190545.1 Candidatus Afararchaeum irisae
AACCTCCGCCCTCAACGAAGTCTCCCAAAACGCCTCCCAGCTCTCTGACAGAGCCCGAAAGCTGAACGAACTTCTCGACGAGTTTGAGGTCGGGTCTGACACAAGTGGCGTAGACGAAACGGGCGAGGATACACAGAAAAAGGTTACCGACTCAGAGCCTCCGGGTACACCCGACTCCGGGGTCTCAGCAGACGGAAGAGGAGACGACTGATTACCGTAGCCTAGGCTCTGACTCTTCGGGGTCGGTCTCCGAACCCACCGAGGCTGTCGACTGTTTTTCTCGTGATTCGTCGGTCTCAGAACCGACATCTGACCGAGACCTCTCGACGTCGGCGTAGCTCCTTATCGCCCTCAGGAAGTCTATCTTCCGGAACGCAGGCCAGTAAGGGTCACAGAAGTAGACAGCCGACTCGTTTCCCTTCGCCTGCCACGGCAGGAAGTTCGAGAGACGCTCCTCGCCTCCTGTCCTTATCATGAGATCTACGTCGTTCGACCTCGGTGTGTAGACGTACTCCGAAACCTTCTCGGTGTCTATCTCGTCGGGTTCGAGGTCTCCGTCTTCCACCTCTCTGAGAACCTCGCGCGAAGCCCTGAGTAGCTCGTCACGCCCTCCGTATCCGACAGCGATGTTGAGATGGAACTCGTCGTACTCGCTCGTCTTCTCCTCCGCCTCTCTTATAGCGTCTTCGACCCTGTCGGGTAGACGTCCGAGGTCACCCACGGCTCGGATACGTATCCTGTTCGAATGTATACGGTCGTCGTCGGCGAGTTCGAGGAACTTCTCCTCCATGAGACTGAAGAGCGAGTCGAGTTCGTTGTCGGGACGTCTGAAGTTCTCGGTGGAGAATGTATAGAGTGTGACCTCCTTCACGCCGATTTCGGAAGCCCAGTCGAGTAGCTCCTCTGCCTTCTCGGCTCCGTGTTTGTGACCTTCCTCGGGACTTTCGCCCTTCTCCCTCGCAAAACGCCTGTTTCCGTCCTGTATCACGGCTATGTGCTCGGGAACTCTACCGTAGTCTATCTGGTGTCTCAGAAACCACTCGTAGACCGTGTTAGCGACCTTCCTCATCATCGGCATCAGTACCGCTTCTGTCTAAGAAAGCTCGTCTTATTAATTCACGGGAATAGAACAAATACGGACGAGTTCGAATCCTTCCTGAGAGTTACACGGGCCGGGAGGGATTCGAACCCTCGGTCATCTGGTTAAGAGCCAGACGCTTTAACCGGACTAAGCTACCGGCCCACTGCGTTTCTAACTTTGACGGGGTATTCTTTATAGGTTGTGATTCGACTCCACGTCTGCATGGAAAGCTTCTTACGTCGGTATTTCAAATCTGTTATGCATGCCAGAACTGGAAAGGAGACCTCCTGTTAAACACGAGGCTGTTGCAGTCCTTAAGATCCTCGGTCTCAAGGGCGGCGTCGACAGGGAGGTCAAGACTTCGTGTAGTAATCTCGGCGAGAAGATCGGGACTAGCGACCAGACGGTTTCGCGTCGTCTCCAGTCTCTCGAAAGCTCCGACCTCATAGACCGCGAGATGGCAGCCGACGGTCAGTGGATAAAGCTTACCGAGGAGGGCGAGAGAGTCCTGAGGAACGAGTACGAGGAGTACAGGAGAATATTCGAGGGTGCGACCCGGGTCGATCTCAAGGGCGAGGTCGTGAGCGGAATGGGTGAGGGCGAGTACTACATCTCACTCGACGGCTACCAGAGACAGTTTCAGGAGAAGCTAGGATACGAGCCCTTCCACGGTACTCTCAACGTAGAGCTCGACGACGACAGCGTGAGAGCGAGGTCAGCGGTCAACAACGCCGACGGCGTCGTAATAGAGGAGTGGGAGAACGACGAAAGAACCTTCGGTGCCCTGACGTGTTACGAGGCTGAGATCGGCGGCGTCGACGGACATCTCGTGAAGCCACACAGGTCACATTACCCAGAGGACATGGCGGAGGTCATCGCTCCCATGAAGCTGAGGGACGAACTCGGACTCGAAGACGGCGACGAGGTTACTCTGGAGGTGAAGCTGAGATGATCTCCAAGGCAGTCGACGACCTGAGGGAGGGAAAGCCCGTCTTGGTCTACGACTTCGACGACAGGGAGGCTGAGACAGACATAGTCTACGCCGCCGAGAAGGTCGATCACGACGACATAGCCCGTCTCAGAAACGACGCGGGTGGTCTGATCTGTACGGCTATACATCCCGAAGCCGCTGAGAGACTCGGTCTTCCGTTCATAGCCGACGTCCTCGAAGACAACCCGCTAGTCGAGGAGGCGGGCGACCTCGGGTACGACAGCCGTTCGTCGTTCTCTCTCTGGGTCAACCACAAGTCGAACTACACCGGAATTACCGACAAAGACCGCGCGAAGACTGCGCGTAAGCTCTCGGAAGCCGTCGGGTCTTCGGTCTCGGAGTCGGCGTCTGTGTCGGAGGAGAGTCCGAGTATCGAGGAGGAGTTCCGCACGCCGGGACATATGGCTGTTCTCCGCGCCGACGAGGATCTCTTGGAAGGCAGACAGGGACAGACAGAGATGAGTGTGAAGCTCGTCGACGAGGCGGGTCTGACACCCGCGGCGGTAATCTGTGAGATGCTCGACGACGAGACGGGTGAGGCTCTCTCGAAGGAGGACGCGAAGAGATACGCAGACGAGAACGGTCTCACTTTCGTCGAGGGAAGACAGTTAGTCGAGGTCGCCGACGCCGAGTCTTAGTCTTAGTCGTAGTCGAGTGGTTGATCTGAGTCCTGGTTTCTATTCTGTTTCACTCACAGCCCTGCGACGTCCTCGATAGCGTCGGTGAGCTTCTTGATCGAGTCGACGTCGTGCTCACCCATATGTCCGATCCTGAAGGTCTTCTCGCCGAGGGTCGACCCATAGCCGTTCGAGAACACCATGTCGTACTTCTCGGAGACCTCCTCGATAGTCGCGGCGACGTCGATCCCGTATGTGTTCTCGATACAGCCGACTGTCTGTGACTCGTATCCCTCCTCGGGGAAGATCTCGAAGTGGTCGCGTGCCCAGTCGCGTGTGTACTCAGCCATCTCGCGGTGTCTCTCGTCGCGTGCCTCGTGTCCCTCTTCGAGCATGTGCTTCATCTGTTTCCGGTAGGCGAGCATCACGGGGATCGCGGGCGTCGAGTGGGTCTGACCCTTCCTGTCGTAGTAGTCGAGCGACCTCTGGAAGCCGCCGTACCACGACGCCGAGTCCTTCTCGACCTCACGTTCGTATGCTTCGTCGTTGACGACACAGACACCGAGTCCGGGGGGCATAGCGAACGCCTTCTGGACAGAAGTGAATATGACGTCGATTCCGTGTGCATCGATGTCGACGTAGTCGCCTCCGAGAGACGAGACGGCGTCGACTATGAAGTAGGTGTCAGGGTACTCGTCGACGACGTCGCCTATCTCCTCTATCGGGTTACGGACTCCCGTAGAGCTCTCGTTCATCACACACGTGACTGCGTCGTACTCCTTGTCGCTCGTTTCGAGTGCCTCGCGGACGTCTTCGGGCTTGACAGCCTGACCCCAGTCGTACTCCAGGGTGTCGACGTTCTTCCCGAGACGCTCAGCGACGTTCGCCTGTCTCTCGCTGAAGCTACCACACGTCGTACACAGGACGTCGTCGTCGACTAAGTTGAGTACTGAGCTCTCCATGAACTCCGTACCTGATCCCGTGAGAATTATGACGTTGTGTTCGGTGCCGAGGAACTCCTTCGTGTCCTCGACTATCGTCGTGTAAAGGTCGGTCATACGATCCATACGGTGACCGAACATCGGCTGACACATCTCTTCGATTACGTCTTCACGTACCTCGGTCGGTCCCGGTATGTACAGCGTCTTATTGGGGTAGTCGTCCTTGTATTCGCGTTTCTGAGTCACGTAATCCACCTAGTAGGGTAGAGTCTGTAACGCTGCGACATGGTACTTTTGATTCAGATAGGGTCTTAGACTTAGTCTTCGAGTATCTTCTTCGTCTTCGAATGCCTGTACCTGAAAAAGCCCTTAAGCTGGAGCTTCACGAACGAGTTGGGTATCTTCCCCGACTCGTACTCGACGGTGTCCCTCATTACTGTTCCGCCGTCGGATCTCTCGAAGCCGTGTGTGTGTCTCCATCTCTCGAAGGGCCCACGTTCCATCTCGTCGACGAAGACGGCTCTTCCCTCGTCGAAGTCGGACTCGCGCTCGACTATTGTCGAAGTCCAAGAGACTCGTAGGAGACCTAACGGCTTGACCGAGAGACGGATCTCCGAGCCTTCTGTGAGTTCGTCGGCGTCACCGTTCTCGACTTCGAGAAGACGGAGGTTCATCCAGCCGGGTGTCAGACTTTTGAGACCCTCGACTCCTGAGTGGAACTCCCAGACATCTTCGAGGGGCGCGTCGATGTATGTCTCGGACTCGAACTCCATACACGACATACGGCTTCGAGAGGTATTAGATTGGGTGGTGGGAAACACGATAGGAGAGAGACAGATGGATCTTGGAAAGCTTTACTTCAGCGCGCTCACAGAAACACGTAGATGGGCAGACCCACAGTACACATCATACCGGTTGGGTTCGACTACGACCGTCTCATAGCTCCGCTTATAAGGGACAAGCTCGACGTCGACCGCGTAATTCTCCTACAGGGGTCGGTCGGGAGCGAGGAGAACGTCGAGTACTCGAAGAAGGTCGCGGCGAAGCTTGAGGAGGACTTCGAGTCGCTCCTTGACGCCGAGACTGAACGCGTGACACTCGAAAACGTATACGACTACCAGAAGATATTCGCCCGTGCCTACGGTCTGATACTCGACGAGTTCACGTCGGGAAGGGAGGTCTATGTCAACGTAAGCGCGATGCCACGTACTGTCTCTTTCGGGTTCACGACTGCGGCACACGCCGTCATAGTCGAGGAGGACGAGGCTAGAGAGCACATACACACCTACTACACCGCCCCCGAGAAGTACCTCGAAACAGATCTCGCCGAGGAGCTTCAGGAGATGGTTCATCTCCTCAGACGTCTCAAGAACGAGGGTCTAACAGACAGCGTCGAGTCGGATCTCGACGAGAGGTTCGCGGAGGCGAATGACCTACTCGACGAGTTCGACGAGCGCGGTACCACGGTCGGAGCGAAGAGCTTCGACGGCTCACACATAATAGAGATACCCGTCGCTCCTCTGAGCAAGATAAAGCCGTTCGAACGCGTCATACTCTTCAAGCTACACGAGGAGGGAGTCGTCAAGTCGGTTAGCGAACTCGCCGACCATCTCGCCGACGACCTCGACGAGGAGTACACCGACTCGTTCCGGTCGAAGGTTATCTACAACACTCGGTCTCTGCGCGAGAAGGGCTACATACTACAGGAGGAGTCGGGGAAGAGCCACGAGACGCGTCTGTCGAGACTCGGTGAGCTATGGGTCGAGTCACACAGACAGACTCCTCTCGACAAGGAGATGACAAAGAAATAAACGTCTACTCGAACGAGTTGGAAGTATGATAGAACACGAGAAGAGAGGCGACGCTTTCTGGATAACCATAGACCGTCCCGAGAAGATGAACTCGCTCGACCTCGAAGACTGGGAAGGTATCTCGGACGGGCTCGAAAAAGCGGAGGAAGAGGCAAGGGTCGCAGTCATAACAGGTGTGAACGACGTCTTCTGTGCGGGCGACGACATACAGGTTCTCGATGACCTCGACGACGCCGACGACGTCGAGAAGCTCGGCGAGATGCTCTTCGACGTTCTTCAGGGAATAGAGGAGACAGGAGTGCCTGTGATAGCCGCTGTCAACGGACTCGCATACGGTGGCGGATTCGAGATAGTCGCGGCGTGTGACCTCGCAGTCGCGGCTCAGGGTGCTTCGTTCGCGCTCCCCGAGACACGTATAGGCGCGTATCCGCCCTACGCCGTCGAGAGGGTCGCCGAGATGGCGGGACGTAAGAGAACGATGGAGATGATACTCACGGGTGAGTCGATAGACGCCGAGACCGCCCTCGACTGGGGACTCGTCAACCGCGTGGTTCAGAAAGACGAGATAGACGAGACTGTCGACGAGTTCGTCGAGGCGATCTGTATGTCGCCCAAACGTTCGACTAAGATCGCTAAGAAGTACGCCAACCAGCGGATCTCCGAGACGGGAGAAAAGGAGAGGATGCTCGGAGGCTTCGCACATCTGTTCATGTCGGAGGAGTCACAGGAAGGCGTCAGAGCCTTTGTGGAGGACAGGGAGCCGTCGTACAGGAAGTAGCGATCGGCGTCCTTCGTGGGAAATAAGATTTCGGAGTTCGACGTCGAAGCATGGAACTCAAAGACTCGTCGGTTCTCGTAACTGGTGGGGCGGGATTCATAGGAAGCCATCTGATCGAACGTCTCGATCCGTCGAACCACGTCGAGGTCATCGACAGCCTGAGTTCGGGGAACGCCGACTACCTCCCCGACGAGGTCAAGATACACGAGGTCGACCTACTTGACACAGACGCCGTCTCCGAGGTCATGAAGTCTGACTACGACATCGTGTTTCACTTAGCCGCTAATCCTGACGTCCAGAGCGGTGCTGATAATCTACGTCTCGATCTGGAGCAAAACACGGTCGCGACTAACAACCTCCTTGAGTCGATGAAGGCAAACGGCGTCGACAAGATAGCGTTCACGTCGACGTCGACGGTATACGGCGAGGACGTTCCGATGCCGACTCCCGAGACGTACGGTCCTCTGAAGCCCATCTCGCTCTACGGAGCCTCGAAGCTGGGATGTGAGGGACTGTGTACGGCTTACGAGGGTAGCTTCGGATTCGACACGTGGATATTCAGGTTCGCTAACATAGTGGGTGAGAGAGGACACGGAGTAGTCCCCGACTTCATAGAGAAGCTGGAGAACGATCCCGAGAGACTCGAAATACTCGGTGACGGCAGACAGAGGAAGTCGTACCTACACGTCTCCGACTGCGTAGACGCGATGGTACACGCGGTCGAGAACGCCGACGGTACTGTCTACAACATCGGAAGCCGTGACACCGTCTCTGTCACAGAGATCGCAGAGATAGTTAGTGAGGAGATGGGTCTCGATCCCGATTTCGAGTACACGGGTGGACGACGCGGCTGGACGGGCGACGTCCCCGAGATGAGACTTTCTGTCGAGAAGCTAATGGATACGGGATGGCAGCCCCAACACGACAGCGAGGAAAGCGTCAGAAGAGCCACGCGAGAGATGTCTAGCCCCTGAGTCGTTCCTGTATTCCGACCTTGAGTACCGACTTGGCTATCTCAGCACCTCCTGAGAGGGGATCGAGCTTCGAGTCGCCCGCCCTCTCACGGTACTCTATGGGTATCTCACGCACATTGTAGTCTCTCATAACGGGTCTCATCAGAAGCTCGGCGGAGAGACCCGTGTTCTCTGTCCAGTCCACCGACTCGACGACCTCACGTCTGTAGGCACGCATTCCCGTGGTGGTGTCGTGGACACGTCTTCCCATGAGGACTGTCGCTGTCAGTGCGAAGACGACGTTTCCGAGACGGTTCATCGACGGCATCGCGTCGGCACCGTGGTAGAGCCTGTCGCCGCTCACGACGTCGTATCCCGAGTTTATGGCTTCGAGAAACTCGGGTAGCTGTTCCATCGGGTAGGTGTCGTCACAGTCGGTCGTGACTATCACCTCCCTGTCGGGTGTGAGAACAGCCTCACGTACTGCGACCCCGTAGCCCTGAGGCTCCTGTTCTATCACCCTCGCCCCCATCTCCCTCGCTATCTCCGGGGTCGCGTCGGAGGAGCCGTCGACACAGACCACCTCGGCTTTACCGTCGGTGACCTCATGAATGTCGTCGAGAACCTTTCCGACAGCTTCCTCCTCGTTGTAAGTCCCCATTACGACGCTGACGTCTGTGAAGTCGTATCCGTCGTGGCTTTGGCTCGCTGTCTCGTCGTGTGTCTGAGTCTGAGTCTGAGTCGTGAGTGTCTGAGACGACATCTGTGTAGTCGTAGATGTGTCCCCGCCTACTTAACTTCTTAGGTTAACCTAAAAATCAGAGGTACTCGTCTATGTTGTCGGCAGCCTTGAGCGAGAGGGCGGCTATCGTGAGAGTCGGGTTCATCGCGCCGCTCGTGACGAAGACGCTACTCCCGGCTATCCAGAGGTTGTCGAGGTCGTGTGTCCTCATACGCGGATTCACGACCGACTCGTCGGGGTCGGTTCCCATCCGTGTGGTTCCCATGTGGTGGTAAGCCGGACCCGTGTTCTCGGGACTGACCTGCCACGTCACCTCGGCTCCCATCTCGGAGAGTATCGCCTCCTGTACCGTGTTCGCACGGCGTATAGAACGTCTCGTGACCTCGTCTATCTCCCAGTTTATCTCGGGGACAGGATTGCCGTTGTGGTCGGTCTTCGAGGAGTCGAGTCCGACGTAGTTTTTCTTCCGGGGTCTCTGACCCACGAGACCGCCGACACCGATCGAGTTTCCGTACGAGTCCCTGAGATCCGAGAGGAGTGAGTCGCCCCAGTCGTCGGAGCTGAGCGCAGTCTCGACTGGGGAGGGTCCTGCGTAGTTGAGGAACTCGATCTTTATCGGAGTGAGAGACGACCTGTCTACGTCGGCGGGAGGGACGCCCTCGGTCGGCTTAGCGGGTCTGTCGTAGAACTCGTGGCTCTCGCTCGTGAGGAAGCCGACGTGGTTCTGGCGCGTCCTCTCGTCGAGTACGCCTCCCGTTCCCGCGAAGAGATGCTCCATGAAGTAACGTCCGACAGCGCCGCTGGAGTTACCGAGTCCGTCGGGGTACTCCTCCGACTTCGAGAGGAGAAGGAGACGCGGGTTCTCGATTCCCCCACACGCGACCACGAAGACACGTGCCTCCTGTCTGTGTCTCTCACCGTCAGGGGTGACATAGACGACTGACTCGACTGAGTCGCCCGTGCGGTCGTGTTCGAGACGGACTGCGGTCGATCTGTCTATCACGCGCGCACCCTCCTCCTCCGCCTTTCTTACGTCACGGGTCGCGTCGTACTT
Source organism: Candidatus Afararchaeum irisae (assembly GCA_034190545.1). Classification (NCBI taxonomy): domain Archaea; kingdom Methanobacteriati; phylum Methanobacteriota; class Halobacteria; order Halorutilales; family Halorutilaceae; genus Afararchaeum (SeqCode); species Afararchaeum irisae (SeqCode). Next base: position 8,969 of record JAXIOF010000062.1, read on the forward strand.
GGCTCCCGAGGGACAGACGGGGTCACAGGTGCCGTATCCGACACACGCTGGCTCGCCGTCGTATGACTCGGAGTTACGCGCGTTCGGAACTCGATGTACTCTGATACCGAGTTCGTCACACGCCTTCTCGAAGAGGGAGTCGGAGTAAGACGGTTCGAAGCCCGGTAGGGGATACTCGTCGTCTCTGGGGGGTGCAAAGGGGTTGTCGTCGCTCCCCGAGACCCCTAACCGTCTCTCCGCCTCGGCGTAGTAAGGCTTGAGGTCGTCGTAGCTCAGGGGCCAGTCCCTCGCGACTCCGTGTCTCGTCCGTGTCTCGAAGTCGGACTCGTGGAGACGCATCACCATCCCCTGCCAGTGAAGAGTCGATCCCCCGACAGCCTTGACACGTGTCGCGTTGAGAGGGTAAAAGAGGTCGCCCGACGAGGTATAGGCGTCACGTTCTCCTCCCATCTCCCAGACTGAGAGGTCGTCGTGTCCGGGTCTTATCGACCTCTCCATCCTCTCGTCCCTGTCTCGCGGGTCGAACCTCTTTCCGGCTTCGAGAACGACCGTCTCGTGTCCTCTCTCTGAGAGCTCGTGAGCTATCAGAGAGCCCGCAGGACCCGATCCTATTACACAGACATCGACCCTCTCCGACGGCGTCCTGTCGGTCTCCTCAGACATCTGGACCCCTCGTGTAACTCGATGTACCGCCCGGATGTCCCTGTGGGTTCTCAAGACCCACTAGTTCGCCTCCTGTAGGTGTGGTGTAGAGAGCGAAAAGTAGCTCGTTTACGACGTGGTACCTCACCGCCTCGACTCCTGATCCCTCGGGGTCTGGGTCAGCCGTCTCCGCGCCCATCGCCCTGAGAGCCTCGTCCCTCTCGTCGCGGCTAAGATCGGCGAACCGGTCGCCGTACCACGACTCAGCGTACTTGTCGAGATAGGCGACCGCATCAGAGAGACGTTCGGCACGGTCGGGCGAGTCATGTGCCCGGCTGAGAACGTACGAACTCACGAACTCCTCGGTCTCGTCGGCTTCGAGTTCGGAGGGATAGACAGTCTCGGCGGCGGCGACGAATACTTCGACCTCTTCGTCGGTGAGGGGTTTTGTCCCCTGATCGGACTCCTCGGACTCCTCGACAGCGACTAAAGCCGCGCCTCCGACGCCGACGGCAGCGAGCGCAGCCATCAGGTCACGTCTCGTGAGCCTCATACTCCCCCCTCGGTTTCGGCGTGAAGGTCGGTTCTGACAAAGACGCCTTCGGGAGACGACTCGGGGATGTAGGCTCCACCGTAGCCGTCACACAGACGTACGTCGTCACAGTACTTCTTCCGGGGTGTGAGTCCACGTACTCCCGTCGCAGACTCGACAGGGAGTGAGAGACGGTACTCGAAGCTGTTCCCGAAGCCCTGGTCTACGAAGACTACGACTTCGACGGTCGAGGAGTCTCCGAGACGAACAGAGACGTTTTGAGTTGAACCAGAGCCCGAGACAGACCTAAGACGAACCTTGTCCCGTGTCACGCCGAGACTCAGATTCACTGACTCCGACCCTGAGGCGTCGGGGAAGGTCACGAACTCGGTTCCCTCGTCGGTCGTGACGGTCGCTGTGATCTCGTCGTCTTCATCGGGGTCAGGAATCCCGAGAGTAGCGTCGAGGCTGAGACGGCTGCCCTCAACGTGTTCGATCTCTTCGAGACGTGCTGTCTCGGGAGAGCCGTCGGCGGGCGACCAGACGCCGCGGTACGAGTACCTGTAGAGAGTCCTGTCGGGATACTCGTCGACAACATCGAAGGGTCTGTCGTCGATGACATAGATGGCGTCGCCGTCGTAGTCGGGACTGTTCCGGAGGTACTGGAAGGGATGAGCCAGCCAGTTGCCGTACGGGTCAGGAAGAAACACGACCGCGTTCTCGAAAGACGTCTCCTCGAAGGGCTCGTAGACATCGGAGTAGGTTCGTGTAACCTCGGCGTTCCGGGTGATCTTCTCCTCCGCCTCGACGGCTGTGACGCCACCGAAGACCGCCGCTGACAGAATCACGACTGCTGTGACGCCTCGTGTGCTCACGCCTGTCCTGAGACGTCTGTAGAGAGCCACCGCACCCGCCGACGCGAACGCCGCGGTCGGAACCAGGAGGTCGAAATGGTAGTAGGGTCCGAAGAACGAGACCAAGCCGTCGCCCGCGGCGTCGAGGTCTCCGAGTATGTTGAAGTTGCCCCAGAAGTAGAGGTTTCCAGCGATCACCGAGACGAAGATGCCTGCGACGGTCGCCTTACGTCGGTCGATCCCGTCATCGAAGGCAACGAGTAGACCGACTACTGCGAGGAGACCTCCTAAGACGCCGCCCGCAATCCAGTCGGTGAAGAAGAGCCTCACAGCCTCGTAGTTCGACCTGAGGGCGAGTTCGGGCGTGTATACTATCTCGTGGCTGAGTATACGCCGTCTCCCGAATCCGATCCCGTCGAGCGGAGCGAACTCAAGGTAGGGAAATCCGAGAGGCGATCCCGTCATAACGGCGTTGTAGGCGACCGTGGCGGCGACTCCCGAGAGTCCGAGGACGGCGGTGGCTGTCTGCCTCGGGACTGCGACCCGCGGCTCGTCATAGACTGTGTAGACGGCGTGGGCTATGAAGGGGGCTGCGAACAGAACCGCTGTGTAGGGACGTGCGAAGAAAGACAGACCGACTCCGACGCCGGCTAACGAAGCCCATCTGAGGTCGTTGAGACGGTCGGCTCGGAGGTACGAGTAGGCGAATACGAGGTTAAGGAGGGTCGTCGGCGCGTAAGGCAGGAAGACAGACGCGTCGACGATAAAGAGGGGTGAGGCACCGACGAAGACTGCCGCGAGGACTCCTGTTACGGAGTCGAACGCCTCACGTACCGTCGCAGAGACAAGTACGAGGACTCCGACCGAGACACCGATGAGTGAGAGACGGTATCCGCCGAGTAGCTCTCCGAGACCGAAGATTACCGCCGGGACAGGCGAGTACTTGGGGTAGAGACCGTCGTCGCCTTCGACGAAGAACCACGGTCGGAAGACACCGTCGACAGGTGGTTTAAGTCTCAGATTTCCGTCGAGGAGCATCGAAGCGTGGTGGAGATAGACCCCTTCGTCGTGGTTGAGAGAGTGGTATGCGAAGACGTCGGTAGAGACGGTCCAGACTACAATGCCCCCGATGACGGCGACTAAGGCTGTGAGAAGGGTTTGACGTTCTACCTCCACTGTCTCACCTCTTCTGTGTCTCAGGTGTCACTCTCGCCCCCCTCCTGTGATATTATTACGACCATCGAGAGTCCCGAGACAGCGACTAGGACGAAGGCGGGGACGGCTGCCTGGCTGTAGAGTCCCGCTTCCTCGACCCGCCAGATGTAGGTCACGAGAGTGTCAAAGCCCATGGGTCGGAGTACGAGTGTCGCGGGGAGCTCCTTCATAGTCGTGAGGAAGACTAGTGCCGCTCCCGTGGCTATTCCGGGGAGTACAAGCGGGAGTGTTACCGATCTGAACGCCTCGAGACGCGAGCTTCCGAGTGTACGTGCCGCTTCGACTAGCTCGGTATCGACCTGTAACGTCGAGGCACGTACAGAGCCTATCGCCTGTGGTGTGAAACGGACGACGTAGGCGAAGACTAAGAGGGGTACCGTCTTGTAGAGCGACGGTAGGACGTCGAGGCTGAATCCCACGAGGGCGATAGCAAGGACGATACCTGGGGTTGCGTATCCGACATACGGAATCCGGTCGGCTACGAAAGCCAGCTTTGAGTCGGAGACCGCCGACCTGAGGGCTATCGGGAACGCGACTACGACCGAAGCAACGGCGGCTAAGAGGGATACATAGACCGAGTTCCAGCCGTACTCCCACGAGAACGGCATCGTACCCGTGGCGTAGCCGGGCTGGTTGGTGAAGAGCCACGACCCGAATATAACGATGGGAAGGAGGACAGCCGCAAGTCCCACCACAGCTGGGAAGACGGCGGCGGGATACTGCCATCTTCCGAGGAGGTTGAGGCTTCCGACTCCACGTCTCCCACGGCTCTCGTACGCCTTAGATTCGTCGACCCCTATACGTGATTCGATCATGAGTATGAGTGCGGTAATCCCGACGAGCTGGAGAGACAGGAGAGCGGCGTAGTCGCGCATGAATGTTCGGTAACGCGCATATATGAACTGGGTAAAGACCTCGACACGCATTATGTTCGGGGTTCCGAAGTCGGAGAGTGTGTAGAGAGCGACGAGGAGAGCACCCGCTGTTATTCCCGGGGTTATCTGGGGTAGTATGACACGTCTGAACGACTCCCATCTGCCACAGTTGAGGCTCCGCGCCGCCTCGAACAGCGACGCGTCGAGCGAGAGGAGAGACGCACGTGTCGTGAGAAAGACATACGGATAGGTGTAGAGTGTCAGGACCACCGCGGCACCTGCGAAGCCGTATATCTCGGGTACTCTCTCGACGCCGAGAGGAGCAAGAACGTCGGCGAGTGTCCCGCGAGGACCGAAAGCCGAGACGACAGCGAAAGCCCCGAGGTAGCTCGGTATTGCGAGCGGGAGAGCCGCGATTACCGTCCACGCCCGTCTGAGAGGTACGTCCTGTACGGTGAGGACGGCGAGAGGGACTCCTATGACGACGCTCGCTCCGGTGACCACGGCGACTAAGCCGACGCTTCTCACAAGAACCTCCAGTGTCGTTGAGTCAGTGAGAAGATCGAGGGATTCGGCTCCGAGATCCAGTACGCCGACGAAAAGCCAGCTAAGCGGGAAGACAAGTAGGAGTGCGAGCACGAGACCCACAAGGGTCATGCCTGTACCGAGGGCATCTGTGGTGTCACCGGGGAGCCTCTCCCGCGCCATGCCGATCATCCTCTCGATGTTCATACTCGTCCTATCCCAAAACTCCGGCTTCCCTCATGAGTTCGAGCGTGGGTTCGAGGTTGGAGAGCTTGGCTAGGTCGATATCCGGCGGACTCAGTTCGTCGACAGTCGGCAGGTCTCCGACGGGCTCGACCCCCTCTATCATGGGGTAGGCGAAGCTCACGGTAGCGAAGAACTCCTGAGCCTCCGAGGAGAGGAGATGGCGGACGAAGTTGTTGACGAGTTCGTCCTTCTGGGTTCCCTTTATACGTAGAGCCCCCGCGACGTTGACGAGAGCCCCAGCGTCTCCCTGTGTGAACGCGAGATCTATGGGTGCGTCGGGTCTCTGGTTCTTGACCCTCATGGCGTAGTAATGGTTGGCGAATCCGGCGTCTAAGGCTCCGTCGGCGACCTGCTGTGAGACGACGTACTCGTTCGAGAAACGCTGTGTGCCCGCCTCACGCATCGAGACGAGCCAGTCACGTGTGGCTTCACGTCCTTCGAGTATTCTCATCGCTGTCACGAACGACTGGAAGGCTCCGTAGGTAGGTGCCCAGCCCATGTTTCCCCTGAGCGCGTCTGTGTCGGGGAACTTCATAACCTTGTCGGGAATGTCGCCCTCAGTCAGGCGGTTGGTGTTGTACGGTATGCTCCTCGCACGTCCCGCGACACCAACCCAGGCGTTGTCGGAGCCTCTGAAGCTCTCGGGAACCGGGCTCACGACCTCGTCGCTGAGTGGCTCGTAGGCGTCGTTGTTAGCCACATAGCTCAGGGAGCTAGCGTCGATAGACCAGAAGACGTCAGCCTGTGGAGCACCCCTCTTGACCTCGTTGACCACCGTCTGTGCGAGCGACGCAGAGCCCGCCGAGCTCGGTAGAACCTCGAAGTTGGGGTAGATCTCCTGTAACATATCGACGAACTCCATGTAGATACCCCCCTCTCCACCGCCTATGTATAGGTTTAATGTGCCTTCTAAGTCAGGGAGATCCTGTATCGAAGTCCCTCCCGGTGCGGGACGTCCCTCGGCTAGGGCTCCCGATCCCCTGAAGCTACTCAGCGAGGGTATCTCGACCTCGTCCGAACCCGAACTTGACCCCGACTCATTTCCGTTACCACCTCCGCCCGTCAGACCCGCACACCCCGCGAGACCCGTCATAGAACCCGCACCCAAGACCTTCAGAACACGCCGTCTCGTGTAGCTCTCGTCGTCCATACTTTTAGGTTCACCTAAACACATTAAACGCTTGCGGTTTGTGTCGTCTCGGAGAGGTCTTCGAGGCAGTCGAGCCAGTCGTGCATATACTCACCGCAGTAGCTAAGGAACTCGCCGTTGTTGAGGTCGTCCCAGTCACCCTCGACGAGTGCGTCGGCGATCTCCTCGACGACCTCCTCGTACGACTCAGCGTCGTCTCCGACAGAGTCGACAGTCTCCCAGAGATGCTCGTTGAGTTCGAGACCCGCGACCTCGTTCTGTAGGTCGCTGAAGGTCGACCGCGGAGCCTTGTTGTGCTCACACAGCGGAGCACCGTTGTAGATACGTCTGTCGAGGACGTCACACGCGCGTTTAAGGAAGATACCCGACCAGATGTCGTCGAACCTGCCGACCTCCCACGGGTTGTCGTCCATCGGAAGCTGGTAGAACGCGGGTATTATCTCGGGATCGAAGGCGAGATTCATCGAACAGACCGTGAGGTAGTTACGGCGCGCCGCTACGAAGTCGTCGCCGAAGTCGTCAGACGTGGTACGTGTCTGTGCCTGTCCGTTGAGGTCACCGTCCATCAGAATACGTACGGCGTCGAGGTCGGGTACGTTAGTCCAGAGACCCTGTGACGCGACTACTCCGTCGACCTCAGTAGTTCTGGTCGAGACGTCCTCGTCCATCGCTGAGTAGGGGTAGCCTCGGGGATACAGACCCTTCTCGTCGACGCTCTGATACAGCACGTTGACCCAGCTCTCGTCCGACGAGACCTCGGTGATCTCTCCCTCGAACTCCAGGTTTTCGAGATGCCGACCGAAGAAGTCGTAGCCGTCGTTGGGCAACGTGTCGTCATCTATGAAAAAGCAGTAGTCGAAGTCGTTCGCCCAGATGTAGAGGAGACCGAAGCTCGTCTGTGCGTGGCTAGCCTCAGGTATCAGACCCGAGTACTCGTCGACCCCGTGTTTGGAGAACCAGTCGTCGCGCCGGCTACTGTCGAATACCTCTCCCGAGACCCCCTCTTCTTCGAGCATCCGCTCCATCCCGTCGGTGTCACAGAAGTCCTCGGTCACGAGTAGAACGTGGAGACGTGAGAGGTCGAAGCCGTGTTGGCGTGCGTTCTCGAAGTAGCTTCTCATACAGCCGTACTCACGTATCGTGGGAACAACCACGCAGATGTCAGAGTCCATCGACTCGTAGTTTTTTAGGCAAGCCTAAAAGACTTCGGGTTCTTCGTGAGTTGAGGAGACCCCAAGCGACGGGAACGCGATACCGCCGCCGATGAGAGTCACGGCGTTCTTGAGGAGATGGTCGAGTGCCGCCGCGGCGAGTGCGACTGACGGCTCGACTGTTGAGAGAGCCACGAAGACAGCGGTGAAGCCACCCTCGTAGAGTCCGACGCCCCCCTGTGAGAGTGGGAGTACCTTGGCTAGGTTACCGACGCTCACGGCTAGACTTCCGAGAAGAAGAGCCGTCAGGGGATCGAGTGGAACCCCGACGGCGTAGACGACAGCTACACCCGTGAGGACGTCGAGGAGCCAGACCGCCGTGGTTCCGACTCCGACATAGACGAGGCTCCTCGGCTGTCCCGCGACACAGAGTACGTCTGAGACGAAGTCACCCAGGGTCTCGAAGACCGAAGACAGTCTTCCTCGAAGAGTCAGACGCGGGAGACGTCTGTATACCAGTGCTACTCCGATCCCGACTCCAACAGTTCCCGCTGCTACGCCTAAAGCTGTCTGACCTCCAAAGGGGAGCCGCTGTGTCACACGGACTCCGCTCAGATGTAGAAGAGACGCCGAGACCACGGATATTCCGAGTACAGCGGCTAAGTCGAAGCCTCTCTCGACGACGAGCGACGCCGCACCCGTAGTGTACGGGACGTCGGATCTCGACTTGAGTATGTAGGCACGCACGGGGTCGCCGCCCCTCGCCGGGAGCACGAGGTTAACAGTCTGGCTAGCGAGTACCGCCATCGTGAGAAGCCTGAGACCGTCTGTGTGTCCCATTGAACCGAGTATGTCGGAGTAACGTCTCCCACGGAAGAGCCACGAGACTGCATAGACACAGACGCCGACCCCGAAGAGAAGAGGGTCGGCAGACACGGCTCCTTCGACCACGTCGTCGAAGTCGGCGTCTCCAAAGGCTACGAGGAGACCGCCGAGGGCTAAAGCTGTACCCGCGACTGCGAACAGACCGCGTCTCGACGTCCACTGTCTCACGAACTCCATCTATCCCGTATTTTTTAAGCCAGCCTAAAAAACTTCGTATATCCGACAGTGTCGAGTCTGAAGAAAAGAGAAATACGTTCTACTCTACTGGGTACGTCTTCTGCTGTCAGAAGCGAGAGCGTCGTCGTAGAGCTTGATGAAGAGATCCTCTATCTCTTCCTTCGAGGGCTTCCTCGGGTTGTTGTCGGGCGATCCCGAGTCGACGGCGTCCTGTGCCATCTTCGGAACGACCTCGACGTACTCGCCGCGGTCGGGAACCTCACCGAAGTCGTCGAGGTACGAAGTGAGCTTGATGTCCTCACACAGCTCCATGACTGCGTCGCTCGCCTTCTTAGCCGCTTCCATGTCGGTGTCGTCGTCGTCCGCCGCTCCCATGATACGTGCTATCTCGGCGTACTTCTCGGGTGCCGCCATCGCGGAGAACTCTATGACGTACGGGAGTATGAGTCCGTTGGCGAGTCCGTGGGGGATATGTAGCTGTGCTCCAAGGGGACGTGCCATTCCGTGGACGAGTGCAACAGACGAGTTGGTGAAAGCCTGTCCCGCCTGAAGCTGTCCTATCATCATGTCGGTACGCGCCTCTATGTCGTCTCCGTTCGCCCACGCCTTTCTGAGCGAGTTCGAAATGCGCTCCATCGCGTTCTCGGCGAAGTTGTCGGGGACGCTGTACGACTTGACAGAGACGTACGCCTCTATTGCGTGAGTCAGAGCGTCTATTCCCGTGAAGGCGGTGTGGCTCTCGGGGAGCGACATCGTCATCTCGGGGTCTTCTATAGCGACGTCGGGAACGACGTTCTTCGAGACTATGAGGAACTTCGTAGAAGTAGACTCGTCGGTGACGACGACCGAACGCGTCGCCTCACTTCCCGTACCTGCTGTCGTGTTGATCGAGATCGTGGGAGGTGTGGGCTTGGGAACTCCCTCGTATCCCGCCTTGTCGACTCCGAAGTCACGTATCTCACCCTCGTTCGAGGCGACAATTCCGATTCCCTTTCCTGTGTCTATCGACGATCCTCCGCCGAGAGTGACTATGACGTCACAGTCCTCTTCCTCCCATACCTCGTAGCCGTCCTCTATGTTCTCGACAGTCGGGTCGGGTCTTACGCCGTCGAAGACAGCGGTCTCGACTCCGGCGTCTTCGAGTATCTCGACGACCTGATCGCCGTAGAAGCCATAGAGATCCTCTGTCGTGACGACTAGAGCCTTGCTTCCGTAGACGTCAGCGTACTCGCCTATCTTCTGTATCGCTCCTCTCCCTATCTCTATCTTTCCGGGAGAGACGACGAGACGCGTGCCGTTCGACGGATCGGGGTACTTACTCTGATCAGGTTCTGCCATACAACTGTGTTTTCTTAAGAGAAGTTTATAACTTATGATAGACGGTTAGGAAAACAGAACGACAGAACGGGTACTTACCGATGTCACCCCTTTCCACCAGAGTACAGCCTAGAGGACAGGGGTCGCGTAAAAATACCTGTCCCTTCTACATAAGATACTACACTAGTAGTCGTACTATACAGCCGCCGTGTCGGGCATCTCGTGTCTCCGTATCAGGTAGAACGCGCCCGTCAGAACACCGAGGAGTAGAGCGTACGCTGCAGCTGTGACGAGGGCGTCGGTGGGAGTAGCGTACTTGTCGGCGCGGTATGTGATGATCTTCCGTCCTATGGCTATCATGCCCGATACGACGACTATACGTATCACGGGCTTGTCACGGCTGTAAGCTACGACTGTCATGAAGACCTCGACTATGATGAAGAGAAGGAGGGCTGTGTCTATCAGACCAACGACCTCACGTGCCTCTGTGATACGTCCTGTACGGGCTAGCTCGACTATCGAGAGTCCGAAGTCAAAGAGACACCGACGCCAAACAGAACGACAAGCACTCCCGCGGTTACGAGTTCTAGTCCCCGCATCAACTCCTCTAACTTCTCGGCGAAGGTCGCATCGTGGAAACGTCGGAGGAGTCTGTCACTCTGCATGGCTCCGGGGCATGTAGGTACAGCCGAGTTAAGAAAGCTGTGTGATCAGGGACAACGTACTGCAAAGCACAAGAGGTTCGAACGGCTCTCTTCTACATGGAGAGATTCGGAAACGTAACGAGGAACCCTGAGGAGTGTGAGGAGTTCGATCTGTGTTTCTACGAGGTCAACGACGTAGTCGGAAGGAGCGAGGAGCCACGGGACGACTGCCACAACATGGTCTCTGTCTTCGGTGACAACGCCGCAGTCGAGGAGAACCCCGGACTCGCGCCAGTCGACTCCGAGGGGAGACGCGCGGTACGTGACGACGACCGTTTCGACTGGGACTACGTCTGCCCGACTTCGGAGTACAGGGACGAGATCCTGTCGTACATAGAAGACTGTGACGTAGGCGACGGAGTACGTCTCGACACTCTCGGCTTTCCGCGCGAGGACTTCTGCCGGTGTGAGAGATGTACCGACGAGTTCGAGGCGTCGAGCCTCGACTGGGAGGACTGGCGCGCCTCCGTTATTACAGAGACATTAGAATCCGCCGCTGAGACCGTCTCCGACGGTACCGACCTCTCGCTGACACTCTACCCCGACCCGTCGGCGGAGCACCAGTACGAGAGGTTCGGTCTCGACCTCGAACGTGCCGACGAGGTAGTCGACTTCTACGTCGTGCCTATCTATGACATGAACTACTCGACAACCTACTGGCTCGAGACACTCGCCTGGAACTTCGACGACCTCCTCGACTCGCCCTTCTACGTCGAACTCTACGCTCCCGTCGAGAAGGAGAGGCTTGAGAAGGCTACCGAAGTAAGCTTACCTCACTCCGACGGCGTCCTCTACGCCTACGACGACGAGATGGCGAGCGAGATGGTCGAGGAGTACAGTTAGTTAGCGTAATTAAGCTGGCACGACAGTGTAGATTATGACTGAGTTCACACATATAGAGGACGACAGAGCACGTATGGTAGACATCTCCGACAAGGAGGAGATCGACAGGGTATCGGTCGCGAGAGGACGTATAGACCTACAGACAGAGACAGTCGAGGCGATACGTGAGGGCGAAGTAGAGAAGGGCAACGTCGTGTCTGTCGCACGTGTCGCGGGGATTCAGGCTGTCAAGAGGACGTGGGACAACATACCCATGTGCCACCAGATCCCCATAACGGGTGTTACTGTCGACTTCGAGTTCGACGACGATGGGATTCAGTCAGTCGTCGAGGTCACGACGACGGGGAAGACGGGCGTCGAGATGGAGGCTCTGAGCGGAGTCTCGGCGTCGCTCCTCACAGTCTGGGACATGGTCAAGAGCGCCGAGAAGGACGACGAGGGTCAGTACCCTGACACCGCGATAAACGACGTGCGTGTTGAGGAGAAGATCAAGAAGACCTGATCTTGAAGACGGGTTTGTCTATTCTCTCAGTCTTACATTCGGGACACCGCGACGGGTAGTTGACGGGGTCGTCGAAGCCGTTGAAGCCACAGTCACGGCACTCGGGAGGTGCGACCAGGAGGGTTTCGTCGGTCGACCTGAGGGACTTACGTATGTGTTCAAGGTGGTCGTAGACCTGTGACGCAGGTATGTCTAACTCGTCGGAGATCGCGTCAGCTGTCGCGGGTTCGCGGCGTAGTATACGGATTATCTTCTCGCGTGTGGTTGTAGTCTTCGAGTCTTCCATGGGGTATCCGTCTGTCCTGGGTACGTCGTCGTCACGCACAAGTCTTTCCACCTTACTTGTTCAGACGGAAAGTTGAAGAGACGCCGTCTCCAAGGTCTTAGCATGCAGTCTAACGATCAGATGGCATACGACCGGGGGAGTACTATATTCAGTCCCGATGGTCGTCTCTACCAGGTCGAGTACGCACGTGAGGCGGTCAAAAGGGGAAGCGTGACTATCGGGGTCAAGACAGCCGAGAGTGTCGTCCTACTCGCCGAGAAACGTATCAACTCTCCGCTTCTCGTCTCCGAGAGCATAGAGAAGCTCTACGCAGTCGACGAACATATCTCGGTAGCAGCGAGCGGACACGTCGCCGACGCGCGCCGTCTAGTAGACCTCGCACGTGTCGAGACACAGCGCGACAGGTACATGTACGACGAGGCTATGGACGCGCGTACGCTCGCCAAACAGATAGGCGACCAGATACAGGAGTTCACACAGTACGGCGGGACACGTCCCTTCGGCTGTGCTCTCCTCGTAGCGGGCGTCACCGAGAACGACGTACAGCTAATAGAGACAGAGCCCTCTGGTGCGATAATCGAGTACAAGGCAGCCAGCATAGGCAAGGGAAGACAAGAGGTCGAGGAGATACTCGAAGAGAGATACGAGGACGGCATGTCGACAGAAGACGGCATACGTCTCGCAGTCGAGGCACTGAAGGAGAGTGACGCAGACGCCGAGATAGACAAGGTAGAGGCGATGGTTATCGAAAAGGAGGCTACGAGAAAGCTCTCCGACGACGACCTGAGACCCTACATAGACGAAGTAAACGAAAGTGATGAGACGGCTGAGGAGTCCGGAGAGGGGTAAGTCATTAGTACGAAGAGGGACTAATATTCACGAATAGATGAGTGGCTTGAAAGAGGTTCTCAGAAACAGAAGCTCAAGCAGGATACACGACGAAAAGCTCAAGCGGAGCGCGGTAGTCGTGCCCGCTTACTACGACGACGAACGCGGGGGACATGGGGTTCTTCTGATGCGGAGGTCCGACGACCTCCCGCGCCACGCGGGGCAGATAAGCTTCCCGGGGGGACGTATGGAGTCCGATGACTCGGGTCTCGCCGAGACCGCACTCAGAGAGCTTCATGAGGAGGTGGGGATGCCTCCCGAGAAGGTCGACCTTCTCGGAACACTCGACGACGTGACCACGACGACCGCTTACTCGATACGTCCGTACGTCGGCTGTATCTCGTATCCCTACAGCTTCGAGATACAGGAGTCGGAGGTCGCCGAACTGATACACGCTCCCGTCTCCGACCTCACACACCCTTCTGTCTACGAGAAGAGGTACAAGAACGGAAGGGACGTCCATTACTTCCATTACGAGGACTACACTATCTGGGGCGCGACAGCGAGGATTCTCGCACAGTTCCTCGAACTCGCCTACGACTGGTCTCCTTAGTAAGTTCTCCGTCTATGTCTCAGTCTTTTGTCTGGGTTCTCCCCAGAGTCAGAGTCAGGTTCACAGCACCCCCGAGAAGTATTACCCAGAAGCTGAGATAGAGCCACGTCAGGAAGACGAGGACTACCCCAACGGCTCCGTAGGCGGCGTACCCCGACGGCGACGACGAAGCCAGATCGATATAGAAACCGAAGGCTGTTTCAAGAAACGTCCATCCCGCCGACGCGAATACAGCCCCGGGATAGACGTGTCTCAGACTCACATCGACGGGTGGCAGGAAGTAGTAGAGAGGGAGGAAGACGAAGAACAAGCCCAAGACTCCGATTAAAGCGATCCCGGTATCCGGGACGTCCAAGACACGTGTCAGCCATCTGAGAGCCGCAGCTGTGACGACCGCGGCTATGACCGAGAAGAGGGCGGCAGCACTGTCACGAGTCGTCCTGAGAACTGACTTGTGTGTGGTCTTTCGCGAGTAGTCCTCGTACAGAACCCGGAAGGACTCCGTGAGACCCCGGACGAACTTGAGACTTCCCCATAAGAGACCCACGAGACCGATCAGCCCCACCGTCGGGCTGGTCTCGACCTCGACCGACTGTCTCAGAGTCCGGCGTCCCGACTCCGAGAGATAGACGCTGACGGATTCTATCGCCGCGATAGCGACTGTCTCAAGTCCAGTAAGACTCCCGGCTACGAGAAGGAGTAGAACCAGAGGGAAGAGTGAGACGAAGCCGTAGTAGGTTAGGGCTGCGGCTTGGGTTCCGAGACTCTTACGTCTCGATGTCTCGACTACCTCACGGAGTCGCGATCCCAGTCTCGGTATCCACGTCTTCTCGGGGTCCAACACCCTTCGACGTACACGCGCGTCGAGTAAAAGCCTTAGCTCAGCGTGTCGAAGTAGCTTAGGTACCTTCTGAGAGCGGTTTCGAGGGCGTCGTCCCCGTCGTCGGCGTTACGCCGCGCCTCCGAGTGGAGTTCGATGAAGTAGGGGTCTTCGAGGAGACGTGTCACGTTCTTCTTAGTCAGGACTCTCCTTCTTCGCTGTTCGAAACACGAATCCATCAGAATAACGAAGGTCGACCCCCTAAAATAATCTTACTATCTGTGTCAAGTAGTCACACGCTGACATGTGGATCAAACACCTCACGCGACAGACGTGAGTGAACCTCATCGAGAACTTGTCTGAGGTTCCGGGTGTCGTACCTGTTGTAACGCACGAGCTTTTCGAGAGCCTCGTCGTCGCCGTCCTCGTATCTGTGCCAGAGACGTACGGCGTCAGCGCCGTCGACCTCCTCGCTTCCCGGACGTTCGACGCCGAGTTCGTCCTCGACAGCCTTGAGACCGCCCGACAGAGACGGGTCGAGACGCCTACACGGGTACATCAGGTCTATGTGGGGTGTCTCGACGTCGAGACCGAAGCTGTGTTCGAGAAACGGGACGTCGAACCTCTTTCCGTTGAATGTCACGAGAAGGCTCGCCTCCGAGAGACGTCTCTCGATCTCTGACCTCCCGAGGTCTTCTCCTCTCACGAGTGTCTGAGTCTCATCTCCGACGTGGAAGCTCACAGTCGTAACCCTGTTATCCTCCTTGCTCAGACCCGTCGTCTCTATGTCGAGGAAACACGTCTCGTCGTCGAAGTTGGAGTAGAGACGCCACTCCTCGCCCGAAGGGAACGAGTCGCCGAAGAAGGACGCGTCCCCCCGGTCGAGTCTGTCGCGCGCCTCGTCGATGTAGTCGAGGACACGTTCGGCGGTCGTCTCTCCAACGTGACGTAGTCCGGTCTCCTCGAACTCTTCCCATGTCGTCACGCCGTTCTTCCAGAGCTTTCTCTCTGTCTTCTCTCCGACGCCCCTGACGGGTATGAAGGAGTTCTGTATCCTCATGTCGCGTCCTCTATCTTGGATACCACGGCGTCTCTCAGAGACTCGGGGTCGCGTGCGACCTCGTCGGCATTCTCAAGGTGGTCGGGATCGCCGCTCGCCGAGTATCCTATACAGTAAGCACCGGATCGTCTCGCCGACTCTATCCCCGTCTCGGAGTCCTCTACGACTATACAGTCCTCGGGGTTGACGCCGAGTTCGGAAGCGACGTACTCGTATATGTCGGGCTCGGGCTTCCCCTCGACGTCTATCTCGTCGGCTGAGACCACGACGTCGAACGAATCTTCGAGTTCGAATCTTTCGAGAACCATCTCCACCCACGACGGAAAAGAGGAGGTCGATATCGCTGTCTTGAGACCTCTCTCCCGTATCTCGTTGAGGAGGTCGTCGAATCCGTCTGTGAGAGAGACCTTCTCGGTGTAGATCGCCTCAGCGCGCGAGTCGTAGAGGTCGAAGTACTCCTCTTCAGTCACAGCCATCTCGTATCCCCTTTCTGAGAGGAGTTCGTACTGGTCGAGGACGTTGATCCCTGTCAGATCCTCGGGAGAGACCTCGTCCTTGTCGTCGTCGGAGACGAGAGCCTCGTCGATTATGGTCTCCTTCTCGGGCTCCCAGTAGACCTCGGAGTCGACGATCACGCCGTCCATGTCGAATACGACGGCTTCAGATCCGTGTTCCATCTCCTACATATCGAGACGTGACGCGAAAAACTGTTTCTGTTCTGTCTCATGGCTTGTGTATAGACTCGCCGACGGCGTCCTCACACGCTTCCCTGAATGCCTCCGAGACCGTGGGGTGTGGATGTACAGTCATAGATACGTCGGAGACGAGAGCACCCATCTCGACTGCTAGTGTCGCCTCCGAGATTAGCTCCGAGACGCCGTCGCCGACCATCTGTGCTCCGAGTATCGCCTCTGTCTCAGAGTCAACTACGACCTTCACGAAGCCGTTGTCTCTCGCCTTAGTTAGGGCGCGTCCCGACGCCGAGAACGGGAACCTGCCGACTCCGACATCGTATCCTCTGTCGTCTGCGTCTTCCTGGGTCATACCCACGGTGGCAATCTCAGGATCGGTGTAGATCACCGACGGAACCACGAACTCCGCCGCCGACGCCTCGCCCGAGATGACCTCAGCGGCGACCTTAGCCTCGTGGTACGCCTTGTGTGCGAGAAGTGGCTCGCCCGCGACGTCCCCCGCCGCGAATACCGACGGGTTCGACGTCCTCATCTGATCGTCGGCATGTATGTAGCCGTCGTCGTCGGTCTCAACACCTGCTTTTTCGAGACGTAGTCCCGCGGTGGTCGGCTGTCTTCCGACTGCGACCAGTACGACGTCCGCCTCTATCTCACGTTCGTCGTCGGCGACTGAGACGGATAACGTCACCGAGCCGTCCTCGTTCGTCTCTATACCCTCTGCACGTGCGTCCGTCTTTATCTCGACTCCGATCTCGTCGGCTCTGTGTCTCACGGGCTCGACGACGTCTTCGGGCACGTTCGACAGAATCCTGTCGAGCGACTCTATAACGGTAACCTCGGAGCCGAGCTTCGCGTAAGCCGTGCCTAACTCGGTACCTATGTAGCCTCCTCCGACTACTGCGAGCCTGTCTGGAACCTCTTCGAGTTCGAGTGCGCCCTTCGCGTCTACGACCCCCTCGTGGCTAGTCGGCAGGCTCGGCACCTCGATGGGCTCCGATCCCGTAGCTATTACACAGCTCTCGAACTCGATTATGTCGGTGCCCTCGTCGCCGACCACGCGAACCTCGTTCTCCGAGTCGAAGACCGCCTCGCCTCTCAGGACGTCGACCCCGTTCGCGTCTTCGAGTGACTCGACTCCCGAAGTCAGACGGTCGACGACGCCGTCCTTCCACGTCTGGAGTCTTCCGAAGTCGAGGCTGACGTCTTCCACGTCGGCTACTACCCCCATCTCCGACGAGCTTACGGAGTCGTGGTAGACGCCGGCGGCGTGTATCAGTGACTTCGAGGGTATACAGCCCTCATTGAGACAGACGCCTCCGAGATCCCTCCTCTTCTCAACGAGAGTCACTTCGTTCCCGAGCTGTGAGAGACGTATTGCGGCGAGGTATCCCGCCGGCCCACCGCCGATCACGACCGACTCGGTCTCAATGCTGAACTCACCTACTACCATCTTATCCCTCTATTAGTAGGAGGTCGGGATCTTCGAGATGGTCTATGACCTCGTTCATGAAGTCGGCGGCGTAGGCTCCATCGATTATACGGTGGTCGAACGACAGCGAGAGCGGCATCATCTTTCTGACCTCGACCTCTCCGTCGACCACGACCGGTTCGTCGTCTATGACGCCGGTTCCGAGTATTCCGACCTCGGGGTAGTTTATGACGGGGGTGCCGTACTTTCCCCCTATCGAACCCCAGTTCGAGATAGTGAAGGTGCCGCCTCTCATGTCGTCGAGTTCGAGGTCACGGCTCCGTGCCCTCTCTGCGAGTTGGTTTATCTCCCTCGCTATCTCGATCACCGTCTTGCCGTCGGCGTTCTTGATGTTGGGCACGAGGAGACCGTCGTCGGTGGCGACCGCCATACCGATGTTGTAGTAGTCCTTCTTGACTATCTCGCCTGTCTTCTCGTCTATCGACGCGTTGAGGAGCGGGTACTCCTTGAGTGCGGCGACGACTGCCTTGACCACGAACGGCGTGTAGGTGAGATGGACGCCTTTCTCCTCGACCTTCTGTTTCTCCTTCTCACGTATCTCGACGAGCTTCGAGACGTCGGCGTCGTCGGTCGCTGTGACGTGGGGGGCGGTGTACTTCGACCGCGAGGTTCTGTTGGCTATGCTCCGTCTCGTCCCCGAGAGAGGCGTCCTCTCCACGTCACCCCATCTCTCGAAGTCGTACTCCTTGGGCTCGAAACGCCGACCCGAGAACTCGGGAGCCTCTTCTTTCTCTGTCTCGGGCTCTTCTTCCTCGACCACTTCGGCTACTTCTTTTTCGCTCTCAGTTTCGGCGAAGCTGCGCACGTCGTCCTTAGTGACACGTCCTCCGGGACCAGTCCCCTCGATCTCGTCTATCTCGATCCCCTTCTCACGCGCGAGCTTACGTGTCGACGGCGCGGCGAGAGTCTTCTTCGTAGTCTTCGGCTCTTTCTCCGGCTCCGACTCGCCGTCTTTGTCTGTGGGTTCCTCGGCTTCTTCTTCTTCGGTATCTTTTTCCTCGGCTTCGTCTTTCGGAGCCGTCTCTCCTGTGGCTTCTTCGGTCGTCTCCTCGTCCTCTTCGTCGCCGTTTATCGTGACTATGACCTCGCCGACCTTTACGACGTCGCCGGGATCGGCGTGTAGCTCCGAGACTGTGCCGGTCGTCGGCGAAGGTACGTCGACTACGGCTTTGTCTGTCTCGACCTGTGCGAGAACGTCGTCTTCCTCGACGGCGTCGCCCTCGTCGACCTGCCACTCGAGTAGGGTGCCTTCCGTCACGCCCTCTCCGACGTCGGGAAACTCGAACTCTGTTACCATGTTATCTAACTATATTTTTAGAAGTCGGCTGTCTGACGTACTGCTTCGGCGATCTGTTCCTTGTCGGGCATATACGCACCCTCCCTCTCGGGGAAGGGATACGGGACGTCGGGTGCTGTGACTCTCTCGACGGGGGCTTCGAGGTAGAGGAGAGCCTCGTCGTTGATACGTGAGACGACCTCCGACGATACCCCGAGCGTCCTCGGAGCCTCCTGTACTACGACGCATCTCCCCGTCTTCTTGACCGACTCGACGACTGTCTCGGCGTCTAGAGGAGAGACAGTCCTGAGGTCGACGACTTCGACCGACGCCTCGACCTCGTCGACTGCCTTGAGACTCTCTCTCACCATCGCACCCCAGCTTACGAGACTGACATCGTCGCCCTCTGAGACGACTCTCGCCTCCTCTAACGGAACCGTGTGCTCGCCCTCTGGTACGTCTTCTCTGAACGCCCTGTAGAGCTTCTTGGGTTCGAGGAAGACAACGGGGTCGGGGTCACGTATCGCCGAGGTGAGTAGACCCTTGGCGTCCGAGGGATTCGATGGTACCACGACCTTGAGACCCGGTATGTGTGAGTAAGCAGCCTCGAAGCTCTCGGAGTGGTGTTCAAGTGCGTGGACTCCACCGCCGTAGGGTGCTCTGATAGTGATGGGACAGTTATAGCTCCCGCGCGACCTCGACCTGAGACGTGAGACGTGCTGTTTTATCTGGTGGAATGCCTGTGGTATAAATCCCGAGAACTGTATCTCGACTACGGGTCTCTTTCCGTAGACTCCCATTCCGACTGCCGTCCCTACGATACCCGACTCGGCGAGAGGAGTGTCGAATATACGTTCGGGGTACTCCTCGATGAGACCCTTCGTCGTCCTGAAGACTCCGCCGTCGACCCCGACGTCCTCTCCGTATACCACGACGGTCTCGTCACGCCCCATCTCGTCGTGGAGTGTCTGTCTCACTGACTCGACGAGGTTTAGCTCGTTGTTACTGTCGTTCCCGTCGCCGTTCTGGTTCTGTGTCTGTGTCTGTGTCTGTGTCTGTGTCACTCTTCCACCCCCTGTCTCGCCTCCATCTGTCTCAACAGTCCGTCGGGGATCTCGTCGTAGACGTATCTGTAGATGTCGGCTGGATCTGCGTCTGCCTTCTTCTGCTTCAGGCTCTCGACAGCGTCGTCGACCTCGGAGTCTATCTCCTCCTCGATGCCGTCTACCGTCGCGTCGTCCAAGACGTCTCGGCGTCTCAGGAGTTTCTCGATCCTGTCTATAGGGTCTCTCTGCTTCCATCTCTCGACCTCCTCCTCGTCCCTGTATACTGACGGATCGTCCGACGTCGTGTGCATCGAGAGACGGTAGGTGACTGCCTCTACCATCTGTGGCTTACCCTGTCTCGCCTTTTCGAGTGCGTCGCGTGTGGCTTTATAGACTGCGAGGAGGTCGTTCCCGTCGACCTGTACGGCTTCGACCCCCGCGCTCACCGCCTTCTGTGCGAGTGTCTCCGACTTCGTCTGTTCCTCGCGCGGGAGAGAGATCGCGTACTGGTTGTTCTGGCAGACGAAGACGGTATGGGCGTCGAAGACGTTGGCGAAGTTGAGAGCCTCGTGGAAGTCGCCCTCTGAGGTCGCTCCGTCGCCGAAGTAGACGAGTGAAGCCGAGTTGTCGTCTTCTAACTCCTGTGCCCATCCTATACCTGCGGCGTGGACGGTCTGGGAAGCGACGGGAATAGCAGGAGGGAGGTCGTTTCTGTCGTGTATCTCGGCACCCTCTTCGAGTCCTGCGTCGTACCACAGGAGAGCCTCCATAGGTGCTCCACGTGTGAGGAAGGCGGGCTTCTCCCGGAAAGACGGAACCATCCAGTCTTCGTCTTCGAGAGCGTACGCCGAGCCGACCTGCGCCGCCTCCTGTCCTATTGCGGGTGCGAATGTACCTATCTCGCCTCTCCTCTGTAGCTTGATAGCCCTCTCGTCGAGAGCCCTCGCCCTCTTCATCGTCTTGTACATACTCACGAGGTCGTCGTCCGAGAGGTCGGGTTCAAGGCTCCCGTCGAGGTTACCGTCCTCGTCGAGTACCTCTAACCTCTCTATCTCGAACGAAGCGACCTTTTCTCGGGGCATACCCGGATTACAGATATTAGCGACTTAATACTGTCGCCGATTCTGTCGCCGAAAGGGTTAGGGGACTGGCTCGCCGAAGACCCAACATGGAAGAGATACGTGACGAAGTCGCCGAACACAGACAGCCTGAGTACGACATCGACCCGATCTTCGTCAACAGGTGGTCGCCGCGTTCGATGACTGGCGAGACGGTCGACGACGACGATCTGATGGGAGTCTTCGAGGCGGCGAGATGGGCACCCTCGTCTTACAATAATCAGCCGTGGAGGTTCGTCTACGCGACGAGGGACGGCGACGACTGGGAAGGCTTTCTCGACCTACTCTCGGAGGGCAACACGACGTGGGCGAAGGACGCGGGTGTTCTCGTCGTGGTACTCTCGAAGACGACCTTCGACTACAACGGCGAGTACTCACGTACCCACTCATTCGACACGGGATCAGCGTGGCAGAACCTTGCTCTCGAAGGCGCGAGACGTGGTCTCGTCGTCCACGCTATGCAGGGGTTCGACTACGACGCCGCGGAAAAACTCGTCGACGCCCCCGAGGGGCACGAGGTCGAGGCTATGGTCGCGATAGGAGAGCGCGGTCCGGCTGAGGATCTTCCCGAGGATCTGCGCGAGAACGAGCACCCGAACGGGAGGAAGGGACTCGATGAGACAGTCTTCGAGGGACGTCTCGAAGACTGAGATAAGACCGGATCAGACCGGGCATAGATTTTTCCGTCTCAGAGTCGATATCCGCGTAGATGCCCCCTAACAGCCGGAAGCCCGACTGGCTCCGACAGAGATGGAACCCCGACAGGCAAGAGTTCGAGGGGATAAAGAGCAAGCTACGTGAGAAGGGTCTCGTGACAGTCTGTGAGGAGGCTTCGTGTCCCAACATAGACGAATGTTGGTCCGACGAGGGGACTGCTACCTTCATGATACTCGGCGACACGTGTACGAGAAGCTGTGGATTCTGTGACGTGAAGACGGGTGAGGGTGACAGCCTCGATCCCACGGAGCCCCAGAGAGTCGCCGAAGCCGTCGAGGAGATAGGTCTCGACTACGCCGTAATAACCTCGGTCGACCGTGACGACCTCCCCGACTCGGGGGCGTCACAGTTCGCCGAGACAGTCCGACGCGTGAGACAGACGGGGGCTCTCGTCGAGACTCTGATACCTGACTTCGGGGGATCGACGGACGACCTGAGGAAGGTCATCGACGAGAAGCCGACAGTCCTCGCCCACAACGTCGAGACAGTCGAGCGTCTCCAGGAGAAGGTGCGTGACCCGAGAGCGGGGTACGGACAGTCGCTCGACGTTCTGAGGAAGGCGAAGGAGATCGACGAGACACGAGAGATCTTCACGAAGTCGTCACTGATGCTGGGTGTCGGAGAGACCGACGACGAGGTTCTCGGTACGATGGACGATCTACTCGACGCTGGGGTCGACATACTCACCCTCGGACAGTATCTCTCGCCTTCCGACGACCACATCGAGATCGAGGAGTATGTTCCACCAGAGAGATTCGACTACTACGCCGAGGTTGCCGAAGAAAAGGGCTTCAGATTCGTGGCATCGGGACCCTTCGTGAGAAGCAGTTACAGGGCGGGCGAGCTCTTCGTCTCAAATACCGTGAACGGAGACAGCGACGCCGATACACAGCCGCGTTCTATCTCATGAGGTTCCAGTCGTCGGATCTGTACCTGTCTTCGGCAGTCTCCTCGGCGAGCGACTCCTCCTCATCTGTCAGAGTCCCCTCGTAGGTCTCACGTCCTCGACTGAGACCCGACTTTACAGCCTCGTAGGTCTCTTCTACCGAGACATCGACCCGACGGCTCACCGAGGTCACCCTGTCGTAGACCGAGTCGACGTGTTTGTCGGAGATCTTGTCGACATCGGGCTGGAGATACCGGAACATCTTCCTCGGATTCACGGAGTGGAGCACGGTGCCGTGCTGGAGTAAAACACCTTCGCGGCGTGTCTGTGCGCTCCCCGAGATCTTCCTTCCGTCGGCTACTATGTCGTTGACGGGCTCGAACTCCGCCTCTATACCGAGACTCCCGAGACCCTCTATGACGTCTCCACAGATACTCCTGTACGACTCGGTTATGTCGTCGCTGAATCTCTCGACGGGCGCGGCTATGCTGTAGGTTACCTCGCCCTCGGAGTCGTGGAAGACCGCGCCGCCTCCTGTTCTACGTCTCACGAACTCGATACCGTCCTCTCGGCACGCCTCGGTGTCGACCTCATCGTCGACCGAGCCGAAGTAGCCGACAGAGACCGCCGACGGCTCCCATCTGTATATACGGATAGTGGGGGGCGATCTTCCGTCACGTATCTCCTTCGAGACAGCCTCGTCTATCGCCATGTTCGTCGGGGCATCGGAGGCTCCGTGTCGAAGAACACGCCAGTCCACCTCTGTCGTCCCAGACATCTACTCGACGCCTCCGTAGGCTTCGAGGGCGGTCTCGGCGACTGTCTCGGCTGTTATCCCAACCATCTCTATGTTTTCGTCGTCGATACGTCGCCTCAGACGCGTCTCTATCCCGTCTCCATCGTCGGTAGAGATAGAGTTCTCGACCTGGCTTTCGACTGTC
Organism: Candidatus Afararchaeum irisae; assembly: GCA_034190545.1. Lineage (NCBI taxonomy): Archaea > Methanobacteriati > Methanobacteriota > Halobacteria > Halorutilales > Halorutilaceae > Afararchaeum (SeqCode) > Afararchaeum irisae (SeqCode). The sequence goes on from JAXIOF010000062.1 coordinate 32,359, forward strand.
CCGATCCCCGACTCGGGATAGACGAAGAAGTCGCCGACTATCTCGACACTGACGCCTTCCTCGGTCTCCGTAACCCTGACTTTCACGAACTTCCCGCCGTCGACCTTCTTCGAGGCTTCCGAGACTGACATGATCCGTTCTACGCCACCGAACGACAAAAGTTCACTCCCGAAGACGTTGTGACCGCGACTCGGGTTTCTCACGTGTGAGGGTCTCGATAACTGACTCGACGAATCCCACGAAGCTTGCGAACTCTTCCTCGCCGACGTCGCCGTCGTCGAGTCTGAGTTCGAGGTCTTCCGAGACCTCTCCCAGGTCGAACCCGTCGGAGAGTTCGTATCCCGACTCCGTCTCGTCTATCCATCCTCTGTGAATCAGCGTCAGACCGAGATGGACACCGACGTTCTCGTAACGTCTCGGGAGTTCGGACTCCTCAACTGCCTTCTGTACGGTCTCGACGTCGTAGACTGTGTTCGAGATATTCGTACAGACTCCCTCGAAGACGATACCGTTGTATGAGTTGGCTGTCACTGGTCTCGTGTCGGATTCGTCTCGGAGACGGATATTAATAACGACATTACCAATTCTGTAGAACCGACGCAGTACTTATTACAGTCTATTACGTATCCATACACATGCCAATAGGGATCGACAGTTTTGAGAACGAGCCCGAGGAGGTCTTAGACCTCGAAGAGGGGACACAGCCCTACGAAATCCTCAAATTCTTAGCTGAAAACGACGACAAGGCGTTTACACAGAAGGAGATCCACAAAGCTACGGGAATAAAACGTGGTAGCGTCGGTGCTGTCCTCTCAAGATTAGAAGAAAGAGGACTCGTCCGTCATAGAGGGAAGTACTGGACTGTCGAAGAAGACGATAGGTTAGCCTCAGCTGCGGCACAGGAGGCTGCGAGTTCGACTTCGACAACGGACGACTACTACGGAGAGTCAGAGGAATGAGTTCTAAGTATACCCGTGGCGACGTGGTGAAAGGACCCGACCTCTTTGCCGATAACTCTTATCGACCTTACGTCTGTGTCACAGACAGTAGCCACCCGTTCAATGACGAGGAAGGTCTGTTCGTCGCTGTTACGACGACTCGACGATCTGTGGCTATCCCACTCTCAAAAGATGATTTCGAAGACGGTGGTCTACCTCGTGAAAGCTACGTGAACCCGTGGACGGTAGCCACGATAAACCACAGCGACATCGAGAAAAAGGAAGGTAGTCTTATCGAATCATCTACTGAGAGAATTGCTAAGGAGTCAGCCGGTTATCTCGGTGTCTCAGTAGAGTAGCTAGGAGAAAACGAGTTAAGCCCTCGACACGTAACTACCGACTATGAGATCCGAATCCCAAGAGAGTCTGACCGAGAGTATTAGAGACGAGATCGAGTTCACGACCCCCGAGGACGAGCGCGACGAGAAGGTCGAGAAAGCCGAGACGCTCCACGACTTCTGCCTCGGACGTGAAGACAAGAACTGTCTCGCGGGATTCGTCGACCATCTTCTCGAAGAGGGTCAAGAAGATGTAGTCTACGACATTCTCGCACGGCTAGAGGAGATACGTGAGGAGGCAGAAGACGACGAGGCTGAGAAGACGCGCGACGAGATCGAGTACATCGTCGGGAGACTCTCGTCTTAACCTGAGATGCCTAAGACAGATCCCTTCGACGAACACACCCAACGTTACGACGACTGGTTCGAGAGACATCCCCACGCTTACGCCGCTGAGGTAGAGGCAGTCCGCCGTGTCCTGCCTGACGATGTCGATCCCGACAGGGCACTCGAAGTCGGTGTCGGAACGGGCAGGTTCGCCGACTCTCTCGGCATAGGTCTCGGACTCGATCCTTCGAGGAGTATGCTCCCAGTCGCGCGTTCGAGAGGTATAGAGTCAGTCTTGGGAGTCGCCGAGAGCCTTCCTTTCCGGAGTTCGAGCCTCGACGTCTGTCTCATAGTGACGACGGTCTGTTTCGTCGACAGCATTCCCGAGACGTTAGAGGAGACGAGACGTGTTCTGAGAGACGGCGGTGCTGTCGTCCTCGGATACATAGACCGTGAGAGTCCTCTCGGAGGGAAATACGAGGAGAAGAAGGACAAAAATCCGTTCTACGCCGACGCTGACTTCGTGTCTACGCGCGAAGTCGTCTCACAGCTTGAGGACGCCGGCTTCGGAGATTTCGACTTCGCACAGACGCTCTTCGACGGTCTCGGCGAGATAGATGAAGACGAGACCGTCGAAGAAGGATACGGCGACGCGTCTTTCGTGGCTCTCAGAGGAGTAGCCGACTAGTCTAGTTCCGACAAGATATCTATGAGTCCTTCAGCACAAGATAGCGCGGAGCCCCCTTCCTCAACGAGCAGCGCAGAGAGCTCAGGCTCTCAAGCAGCACAGTAGGGAGAGGAGGAACGCGTCCCATCCTCCACCAACACTTTTTTCTGAACTCGATTAACTCCA
>JAXIOF010000063.1 GCA_034190545.1 Candidatus Afararchaeum irisae
TCCAAGGTTTGTTCTGTCCAATTAGCTAACCAACATTCTCTAGACAATTTTCGAAAATGTTGGTTAGCTCCCCGAACACACCCTATACAAACCAATTTGTACATCCGAGATAGTTTGGATATCTCTTATACTACAAAGCAGGTGGTGAACATGATTCATACCCTATGCCTCACATATAAATAGAAGTCACTTTATTAATAAACTATTTAAGTAATAGTAACGTTAAGCGTAATATGAAACGTGTTGTGAAAGAAGAACGTGATAGAAGCGGTATATCGATCTCTCTCCCGGTGCCTTCTCTCGACTCTGATCTGTTCAAACACAAAGCGACTAATAACGTACTTCTATTTCTATCACATCACAGACAGGACGAGTTTACTATATCTGAGATAGCTTCTCAGACAGGGCATACTCAGCCATCAGTAAAGAGATCGGTAGACGTTCTAGAGAAAAACGATCTAGTCATAGATAATCCTCAGGGCAACAGACGTCTGATACGGATAAACCGTGAACGGCTTTCTGTGCCAGATGATCCCTATCTTCAGATACCTCAGATACAGTTTCAGAAACCCGTAAAAGAAGCTGTCGAAGAACTGAAGAAAGGTCTCAAAGATGTTGAAGCTGTAGTCCTATATGGGAGTGTAGCCCGGGGAGAAGCAGATAGCCGGAGTGACATCGACCTATGGATCCTCGTTACTGAAAACAGAGCTAAAAACCAAAGAAAAGCTAACGAAATAAAATTAGACCTCGAAGAAAAGAGATTCGACGGCGATAGGTATAGCTATGACATCGATGTCGAGTCTATTTCTGCTATACCTAGATACACAGAAGACCTACGACAGATAGTCGTCTCCGGGATCGCAGTCTATCAGACAGAGAAGTTCAAAACTGTCGAAAAGATCCTAATGGAGGATCTGGAGGGAGAAGATGACTGATCCCAGCTCTATCGTGGATGCTATCGACCGTGCAGAAGACGCATTCGAAGAGAGAACCGGAGGAGTGCCAAAGTACGAAGAAGGTATTGCCTCGGGCGGGGGCTGGGAGACACAGATAACTAAGGCGTGCAGACTGATCGAAGTCTCAGAAGTACTTCGAGAGCAAAACGGATACTACACAGCTATTATCGAGCTCTGTTTTGGAGCCATCGAGCGTTCGATAGAAGCATACGCTATCAGGATGACAGACGACGAACTAAGAGACTTTCAGGATCACGAATACAGCTACCGGCGTGCCAACGAAATAGGACTGTTCGAAGAAGAAACTGCCCGAGACATGATGAATCTATATTCGGTACTTCCCAATCGGTAATTGAGAGTAGAAGCTAAAGCGTTACTCTG
>JAXIOF010000064.1 GCA_034190545.1 Candidatus Afararchaeum irisae
TGCCCTCGACGAGTTCGAGGCGGAAAGGGGACGCCGACCCGAAACGCTCTCGACGTCGGAAGTCAAGACGGTACTCGACGACGTCGGAACCGAAGCCGAGATACGCGACATATTCGCCGAAGATCCCGAGATTGAGAAAGGCTTTGGCGGGTACGAGCTCGCCGAAGATCCCGCTCCCGCTCCCGCTTCGGAACCCGAAGACGCGGCAGAACCCGCCGAGCCGAAGCCGGAAACGGTACCGGAATCCGCCCCCGAACCAGAAACCGAAACGGATCCGGCTACGGACGACGTCGACGAACACTACGACCGTATTAAGCCTGTGCTTGAGACACTCGGGGAGTCTGACGGGGCGCATAGCCTCGGAGTCTATGACCACCACGGGTGGTATAAAAAACAGAAAGAGACCGACGTCGACCTGATAGACGAAGGCTACGACGAACGGGCTCGACCTTTCGACCTCGTCGTTGACACTGACGAGTTTTCCAGCCGCATAGACCGACACTATTACTCGGTTTTGAACTACCAAGACCCAGAAGTACTGCGGGGTGCGGAACCATGCCGAACGACCGACGAGGGAACCGAGTTCCGCGACGGGAGCCCGCTGCCTAACTACGAGGACATAGAGGCGTTCAGTCTCTTCGTCGACATAGACCTCAAAGATGAACACAAAGAGAGACCCCTCACCTCGGAGAAAAAAGAGAAGTTCGAGCGGGTTATTAGCGACTTTGTCGACGCGTTCGGCTGTCTCGTCGGTGACAAGTCACAGGTTTTCACCCTCGACTCGGTGGGAGGCGCGTATGTCTTCGTCCGCCCCCAGGTGACGGCACCAATAGCCGAGGAGTTCGACGGGGAAGAACGCGGGAAGGTGTTCTCTGAGTTAGCGGAAAAGGCACGCGATTGGGTCGGAGAAACGGCAAAGGAGATTATTAAAGGAACACCCGCTGAGGAATTGTGTAAAGCGGATAAACTCGTCAACGTTAACAGACAGTACAAGGCTCCCCTTAGCCTACACAAGGGCATAGACGGCGTCGTACACCCTCTCGAGACTGAAGGCATATCCTACGACTTTGTGCCTCTCGAGAGCGTAGACGACACTCTCATAGACGAGACAGCCGAGTGGGCTGAGGGTTTCACCGCGCCTGTCGCGACCGAGGATCCCCTCGAGGAGCTCGTCGAGGAGCTCTTCGGTGAGTACGACGGTGAGACGTGGGAAGGACGTCTGAGTGCGTACCTCGAGGCAAAAGAAGAGGAAGAACGACGGAGGGAAGAACGTGCGAAACGCGCCGCCGAGAAACGCGCCGAACGCCGAGAGGAAGGTGTCGACTTCGAGGGGGCGGAAGTGACGCCGTTCTTCGACGACGTACAAAATGCCGTCGAGGATATAGGCATCCGCGAAGTCGTAAGGAAGTACGCCTCGGACGCCTGGGATACATCAAGCCGTAGCGGGGAAACGACATTTGACCCGTCATGGCGTGCGAGTGCGAGCGGGAAATCCTGTGCCGTCCCCGACGCCGCAAACAACTTCATAGATAACGACGGCGGCGGCGGAAGGGTCGCAAAAGCCTACGGACTCGGACAAGGTATAGTCAGAAACGCCGACGCCGACCTCTCGGGAGAGGACTGGTGGCGTGCCGTAGACGGTCTACGTGAGGAAGGCTACGATATACCGGTCTACGTCCCGGAAAAAGACACGCCAAAACCGGACGGCACCAAATACGAGAGGACGCCACTCTGGGCAGTTCGTAAGGGGGCTGTGGCTCTTGGCGTTGTAGACGAAGACGACTTCATTGAGAGAGAAGGGGACGACGGCGGGACATATCTCGACTTCCCCGATCAAGAGAGTCGAAAAGGGGCTCTCGAGGCTCTCGAGGACGAAGGGATAAAACACGGATGGGATATATCCAACGTGCCGACCTTTGATATGGGGGGTGGCTACACCCTCCGTATTACGCCGGTGTCGGGACGCCAAGCCCGTCTATCTGTTCTAAAACAAGGGAGTAAGGTCTACTCAGAAACTCTGGATAAGGGCGCGTGGGAGTCTCGCCAGACCCGGCTTAAGGTAGCTTCCGCCGCCGCGGACGTCGCCCCCAAACCCGACACCCCCGAGGTCAAGGAAGGTGTAAAGAAGGCGTTCCAGGACGCCCTCGCGAAAAAAGAAGACGACCCCGACCGTTGGGCTGAGCTAATGCGCGACGAGACCACCCAAGGTCTCATAGAGCGGACGGAAGATGTTGTCGTGTACCCCGACGAGGAAGGCGCGGTGTGGGTCGTAAGCATGGAACCCCCAGAAGACTCTCCGGAACACACCACACAAACTTTCGAGTTCGAGGCGGCGGGACTTAACAACCAAAGCCCTACGCCGTTTTTAAACGAGTACCTCAGTCAGTTTTTGGTAACAACTGAGGTGGATTCTGAGGCGTGGATGGAGCTCACGGAGTTCTGGATCGATGTAGCCGACCCGAAGGATCCCGAGGTCAACGTCGAGAAAGAGACGTTCATCGAGAGTATACTCGACGACCTTAACAGCGGTCGGTTCCACGCCGTGGACTGGAACGACCGCTTCGACGCGTTCGACTGGAACAGTAACTATGCCATATATTCGCCCTCTGGTGGCGGACTCGACGACGTCAACGACGAGGCTGTGTTAGTCCCGGGAAGCTACATCCAAGATAAGATAGAAGAAGCCGGGATCGAGTTCAATGTTTCCAAGGAACTCCGTGAGCGCGATATTCTCCTCTGTACATCGAAGAAGGTACGCGCGTCCCCCGACAGACACAGCCGCCACGTATGGGTCTTTAATGCCCAGAAAACTCTCTACGAGGGGGGGGAACCACTATACTCTCCCGACGACGAACCAGGTGAAGACGAGGGGGTGGGGGTATGAGTACCAACACAGGCAGCGACGACGACGCCAACACAGACACGGGAACCCCCCGAATCACAAAAATAGACGGCGCGCCCGGGAGCGGGAAGACCTACCAGTTGTTACAGCATATCAAAAGGCTCCGTGACGTCGAGGACATCAAACCCTGGGACGTGAAGTTTATGACCTTCTCAAGATCGGCTCGACGAGACGCCGAAGAGAGACTAAAGGGCATATTTGCCGAGGATCCCGACGACGTCGAGAAAGCGGTGACAACAGTTCACGGTGCCGCCCTCGGGCAAGTTATCGGTGAGGTCTACGAAACCGACGAGTTCAACGAAGAGTGGGATCTGATAAGTCAACAGAAAGACCCCGACAAGTTCAGCCGGTTCTTCAGGAAAGAGTTTCCCTACATCAACTACGAGGTTAGGGCAAAAGACCCTCTCGAGGCTCTCGAGCGCGGGGAGGATCCCGGCGGCGACACGGGGAACGATATTATAGCTGCCTACAACTTTCTGCGGGCTAAGGTGTGGGGCTACGAGTACAACCAACACGCGCCCGTCGAGATCGACCAGCCGCCTTCTCGGATTGAAGAGATTATGCGCCGGTTCGACGAGTGGAAAGAGGAAAACAAGTACTTACAGCACGACGACTACGTGCACGACGCCGTCGAGGCACGACTCACACCACACGCGGACTACCTGTTTATCGACGAGTTCCAAGACCTCTCTCCCCTCCAGTACAAGCTGTATAAGGTTTGGCGCGACGAGGGTGATATAAGCCGTATCTACATCGCCGGGGACGCCGACCAGAGTATATACGGGTTCCGTGGGGCGGATCCCAAGTACTTCCGGGGCACGGACGTCCACAGGGTCGAGCCACAAAAGCAGTCTCGGCGTTGCCCATCCGAGGTCGTCGAGGCGGCAAATCGCAGCCTGTGCGTCGACGGAGACGATGACCGCGACGAAGACGAGATAATGGAACCCGCCCAGACTGGGGGGGATGTGGAACATCTGACCGTCGAGACGTCGCACGGGTTAGCCGACCTCGTCAAAGACGAAGTCGACGCGACTGACGGCGACGTGTACCTGTTATCCCGGGCTAATCACTTCGTCTCGGAGGTTGGGGAAGCTCTCAGGGAAGAGGGCGTGCCCTACTTTGGACTGTCTCGGTCGCACCAACGCTGGAGATCCCCCGCCGCCGAGATCTACAAAGTCCTGAGGGGGGTTGAGGCGGGGCGACCTCTTGATACACCGGGCCTCGAGGAGGCAGTCGAGGAAGTACTCAGTCAAGGGGAAGAGGGTGTTATACGCGAGACGGCACGCCGGAAGATAGACGCCGAGGGTGTAGACAAAGACGACCTCTTCGAGTGGTTTGGCGTTGACACGAGGGAAGGGTTACTTTCAACGCTCGACCTTAAGGAATGGCAGTACGACATAATCCGCGCCGCCTTACAGAGTGACGCTTCACACGCGCCGAGAGACGTCCGTATAGGCACGATACACGCCGCGAAAGGTCTTGAGGCGGATAGTGTCCTCCTCTTCCCCGACTACTCCCAGAAGATGTTACAGCGGTACCAGGGCGACTCCCAGGCGGAAGAAGAGAGGATTTTCTACGTTGGTGCCTCGAGGGCGTCCGACCGGCTTAGGGTAGTTCACGACTTCTTCGGCGGGGAAGAGTTCCCGCCTCTCAGCCGCTAACTCTTTTTAAGCCGTCTCCACGAGTCGAGGTTCTCTTCCTCGTTCCCAAGTTTGCCTGGTGGGGCTCTTTTTTCGCGTGCACACGAGACCTCCCCCTCGACACCTAACTCCCTTTCTCCCTTCGCGACGGCATAGTTCCGTAGTTTCTGTGTTCCACCCCCCCAAAACCCCTGGAACACAAAAAACCCGCAAGACAACGCCGAGAAAAAGGGGCTTGTTCCACCCCTCCCCCCATCCCCCTCCCCCCCACACTCCCCCCCCCTCTTTTTTACACACACTCATGGATATGAAGAGAGGGGGAGTGGGGGGGAGGGGGTCGCGCGCGCGCGCGCCTTGGAGAGGCATTTGTGTTCCACCCCCCCCTGGAACAAACGAGTGAACCGTATCGGGGTCACCCCCGCCTACAAACGAACCCTCGTGGCTAACCAACAGATCTAGAGAATTATTAGAAATGTTGGTTAGTTGTTACACGCATTGTACAATTAACCGTGTACGAACACCCGAGGTCAACCCATATATACCCCATCTCACCTCGGGGTACACCCTCTCCAACAGTCTTTTTACACGCTAAGTTAAACATCCGTGTATGGTGCGTATAGACGACTCAGGCGACGAGGTGAAATGCTGGTTATCCTATCCCGACGAGGTCGACCTCCTATCTCGACAGGCACGCGAAGAAGACTGGAAGCGTAGGATAGCCGTGCTCTTGATGGGTAAGGTCGGGCTTCGAGCCAGCGGTGTACCTACGGCTCGACCTCGGGGTCTACAGTACAACGACGACGGAGAGTACTGGGAACTCGAAGTACGAGGTAAGAACACTAAGGGCGGCGAGAAAGCCACAAGAGACGCCTACGTTCCCGACGGTGTGAAACGTGAACTTGAGAACTACGCTAAAGAGAGAGACATAGCACCGTCTGAACCATACGTCGACGTCT
>JAXIOF010000065.1 GCA_034190545.1 Candidatus Afararchaeum irisae
TGTGGGTTCGAAGCTGACAGGGACTACAATGCAGCCTTAGAAATCAAGCGTTTGGGACTGGCGAAACTTGGAGTGGAAGCACAGACGATGACAGTAGGTCAGGGCATGGCCGAATCAACGCCTGCGGAGACTGCGCTCCCTGGGGAGACTGAGGAAACATCCAATAATGTGTCTCCAAAGCGCGTCGTTGAAACAGGAAGCCCCTGCCTCAAGGAGCCGCCGAAGGCGACGAGTAGGCAGGGGTAGTTCACCTACCGAGAGACTCTGTCTTAATCTATTACACCAGCGAAAAGAATATGCCCAATCACATATTAATACAATGTATACATGACATCGATAAGTGCGAGAGTCCCTGACGAAGAGGCTCAAAATATAGAAGAGGTTGCCGACCTCCTCGAAGAAGACAAAAGCACCACAATACGTAAGGCACTAAGCGAGGGTCTGACCGATCTAAGAATTGAGGTCGCGATACAGAAATACCAATCGGGAGAAGTATCCACTAATCAAGCAGCTAGAATTGCAGATGTCAGCATATCCGAATGGATACAGATAGCACGGGAGCATAATCTAACTACCCAGATTTCGCCTGAAGACCTTGAGAAAGACGTAGAAACCATAGAAGATCTTTAGTTAGAGTATGAAGATCTATCTTGACGCTACTACAGTCATATCCCTGTCGAGTATTAATGAGCTGAGGTTGCTCAACTACATTAATGGAGATCTCACAATCCCTTCTAAAGTCTTGTCTGAGGTAACTACTCAGCCAGCAGAGACGAACCTGGAGAGGTTTCTGGGTAGTAACGAGGATATCAAGGTAGAGAGAAAGACTCAGTTAGACGACCAGGATATCGAAGACGCATGCAGTCTACTCGGGGAGAACGAATTGAACGGCGATGTCCAGATCATTGCTGGTGTTTTGAGACAGTTGGATCGAGATCAAACAGAAACTGTAGTTGTATCTGACGATAGACGTGTGAGAAATACAGCAGATAGCTTAGGTGTGAGTGTGACCGGGACTATCGGAGTCGTCGTAAACAGTGTGAAGAAAGAACTACCCTCACAAGAGGGTAAAGAAATCATTCGACGTGTCGATAGCCGAGGTCTGCATATGACAGGTGAACTTCGGGAGAAAGCCTACGAGATGGTGGAGAAAGCCGACTCAGAATCAGAAAAATGATCTTTAGCCTGACAAAATGATTGATTTCACAGGCTGTGTGGGTGAGTGCTCGGGATCTTCAAAAAGCAGAGCTTTTTGGGATACGGGAAATCTGTGATCCCCTTGACTTGCCCCCGAGGTTGTTGACACGGAGTAAGGCTTATATCTCAAAGCTTTGTATACAATTGTATACAATGGGATCGAAATACAAGAGTGTCCGTCTTACTCAGGATGCATACGAGGTTCTAGAGCGACGAAAGCAGGACGACGAAACTTTTTCTGAGACTGTGGAACGTCTTGCTAAAGAAAGACCGATAAAAGAGTTAGCAGGCGTCTTTAGGGGGTGTTAACGTTAGCAAAGCTGTAAAAAGCGTGGTCAAGCTAGTTCTGGT
>JAXIOF010000066.1 GCA_034190545.1 Candidatus Afararchaeum irisae
GTACTCGACTACCTCGCCGTCGTGTTTGGCTCTGACGCCCTCGACCTTGCCGTCGTCGTCCTGTATCACTCCGTTGACAACTGTCTCGTAATGTATGTCAACTCCCGCTTTGTCTGCTTCTTCGAGAAGAATATTACCGTACTCCCATCTGTCTATGACGGCGAGCTCTCCGGGGATCGGAATGTCGAGGCTATCGCCGTCGGGGAACTCGAACCTGCCGTGGTCAACTCCCGTGTTAGTAAACGACTCCTCGACCCTTTCTATGGGTATAGCATCGGGGAAGGCGTCGGAGCCCTTGAGGGCGTCGCCACACGCTATGTGTCCCGCCTCGTCCTCAGTCTTTCTCTCGATTAGGACGACGTCGAGACCCTCACGTGCGACCGCCGCGGCGGCGTAACATCCGCCCGTGCCGCCGCCCACGACTACTACGTCGGCGTTTTCCTTCTTGCTCATAAGTAGAGTTTTACGAGGGGTAAGAAAAGAGTTTTGAGCGTTCCCGACGAGGTTCCGACATGGACACGGAGACTGCCGAAGCCGAGTCTAAGTCTACGTATACTGTCAGATTCACCGATGGAGAGGAGGTCGAGGTCTCGGACGGACAGACTATACTCAACGCGTGTATAGAGGACGGTGTCAACCACGAGTACTCGTGCCGTGTAGGGATGTGTCTCGCGTGTGTCGGCGAGATAGTCGAGGGCGATGTCAAACAGCCCGGAGCGAGGGGGTTGAGCGACGAGGAGCGTGAGGACTACGTACTGACGTGTATGGCACGTCCCGACTCCGACATGGTAATAGACCGCGGCGAGTACCCTCCGTCGATAGAGGACGGGGACGAGGACGAGTAGACGATGGACGAGTCACTCATAGAAGACGCGCCGATAGAGGAGAGGTCGCTTCTTCCGAAGCCGGGCTTCTTCGTCCCCGACTCTGTACGTGAGAAGAGGAAGGAGGAGAAGATACGTGACGGTCTCTCCGAACACTCGACTGTGATGATAGTCGACGGCGACCCCGACGGTCTCGCGGCGGTCGCTGTCGCCGAGACGGTCTTCGACGACCTCGGCTATGTCTATACCTCGCCCAACGACCTCGACGAGACACTCGAAAGAGCCGTCGACTACGTCGAGGACAACGCCACGGTCTACGTCGTGGATCTCGCGCTTGACTCTCTCGAAGAGATCGACGACGAGTACAAGACATTAGAGGTTCTGACGGAGGTCGCCGACATCTACTGGTACGACCACCACGAGTGGGACGACGAGACCGTCTCGGCTCTCAGAGGCTTCGGAGTCGACGTAGTAATCGGAGACAGCGACGAGGTCTGTTCGGCGGACGTCGTCCTCAGCGAACTTGAAAATGAGGGGTATGTCTTCGGCGACTGGGTCTACGAACTCGTCGACGTCACCCGCGACCACGATCTCTGGATAAAGGAAGATCCCCGATCGGACGACTTAGCCGACTTAGGTGTCTATCTCTCGCCCGACGACTACCTCGAAGTCATACGTGACGGTCCCGAGATAGGCGACGAAGAGGAGGATCTTCTGAAGGAGAAACGAGAGGAGAAGGAGAAACTCATAGACCTCGCAGTCGAGAGGGCTGAGTTCGAAGAAGTCGGAGAGGTCTCGGTCGCACTGACTTATGGGAGATGCTCACAGAACGAGGTCTCGGAGAGCCTAAGGCAGGAGGGAGCCGACGCTGCAGCCGTCATAAAGCCGTCGGGCGGCGTCTCTCTCAGGGGAAGCGACGGCTTCGAGAGATGCCACAAGGTCGCGAAGCTCCTGGGTGGCGGCGGTCATCCTCGCGCAGCAGGCTGTAAGCCCGACATATTCGACACGATGTTCGACTACCTCAGACACTGGACACAGGAGGGCGACGAGTCGAAGTCGGAGATACTGGGTGCTTTCGAGGAGGTCGTCTCGGACTCCGTGACACACGGCTGAGAACCAAGAACTAACGACTGAAAGCCGGGAAACCCGGAGTTCCGGGAGTTTCACACGATGAAACTCTGGTTTCGTATTTAACTACTTTCGGCTGTATCTTCGAAACACGATGTCACCCACTGCTAAGAGAAGACTCAACGACGACCAGAAAGCTATACTTGAGTACCTCAAGGAAGTCTCGGAGGACGGCGTCGTCTTCCTGAAGAGCAAGGAGATATCACGTGAGATAGACATATCGCCGAAGAAGGTCGGGACTAACATCAGCCGTATCTCCGACTCCGAAGAAGTGAGCATAGAGAAATGGAGTGACAGCAACGCGACGACCTGGAAGGTCGAGAGCGAGTCTACGTCGGATTCGAGGCACACATCATAGCACAGGAGATACAAGGTAGCGCGGGATATTTTAGTTTAGTAGGTACAGTGATCTGACCGATGGACGCCGACAGACACGAAGAGGTGATAGATGCCGTCCACAACGACCACGCGCGTGAGATTCTCGTCCGCGCCTCCGAGGAGCCCGTGTCGGCGTCACGTCTCATCGAGGAGATGAACGCCTCGAAGCCGACCGTCTACCGACAGCTCGACGACCTCAAGGATCTGGGTCTGGTCAGGTCACACAAAAAGCCCGATCCCGACGGACACCACCGTGACGTCTATGTCACAGCCGTCGAGGAAGTCCGTATACGTATAGAGTCGGGAGAGTACTCTGTCGACGTCGAGAAACGTCCGACGGACGCCGTCGACAGGTTCACAGAGCTAGTGGAGGATCTGTCATGATAGGGGTCGTTCTCGCTTCTAACCCCAGCTCGGTTCCGGTCGGTGTCGTGGCACTCCTCGCACTAGGTGCCGCAGTCGTCTACTCGTTACGTGTCGCGTACACCGTCGTAGAGGGTTACAGAACCGCCGAGTCTTCGAGTGTGGTATACATCGCCGCAGGACTCCTCCTCCTTACGACAGTTCCGATACTCCTGCGTTTCGTCTTGGCGACCGTCTTCTCCCTGCCTGCGTATGCAATCTCGGGACTCACCGGACTGAGTGAGCTTCTGGGTCTCGGAGCGATACTATACGTGATATACTTCCCACGGGGAGGTGACAGACAGTGATAGAAGCGACCGTCTTAGTCTTCGGTCTCAAGGCAGTAGTCGGCTTAGTAGGTCTCTTCGTGAGCTTACAGGCTTACAGGGGATACAGGAGACACGGTAGCCGGAGTATACTCTTTATCGGGGTCGGTATACTCTTCCTGACTACGGTTCCGGTGGCTCTCTCGTATGGGGTAGCCTGGCTGACTCAGCTACCAGCCGCATACTCGGTAATGTCGATTGCCGTCTCGTACATCGTGGGTCTGGCTTCGGTCGACTACGCTCTCAACTAGATTTACGAGAAGAGAACGACTGTCTTGAAAGCCTCGAAGGCGGCGACCGGAAGAACCGCGAAGACCGACTGTAGGTCGGTGACCCCACGCACAGCCTTCAGGAGACGTGTCCAGAGGAAGAGCGACCAGACTGTCATCAAGTTGTCGAGGTAGTTCGAAGCCACGACGAGTGACGTCTCCTGTACCTGTTCGACAAAGGCGTCGTTTCCGGCTGTCGTCTCGGGCGGCGGTGTCATCTCGGCGCTCACAACCATAGCACCGAGCCAGACCAGCCCGCTGAGTACCCACGGAGAGAAGCCTATGCCTGTGAGCCAGAATACGGGGGAGAACCCCGCGCTTTCGTCTTCAGCGAAGGGCTTTGTGAGGAGGTAAAATACTCCTGCGTAGACGATCCAGTAGACATAGACGTGCCCGAAGCTGATGAGGGCTCCCGTGACGGTTATCTGGGGTAGCTCAAGCCTCACGGGAGCCGTCACATAGGTAATAGTAGGTCCGTCACCTATCACGCTCATAGAGACGAGAAGAAGCTGTGCGAGTAATGTCGAGAGTCCCGTCGCGGCTAAGACGCCCACCGGAAGAGCACGTGGAGGGTCGTCACGTCTGGCTCGGAAGTAAGAAGTAGGAGACCGGACGAGAGAGACCAGACCAGATATCATTAAATGGGTTAGCGACCTTTCGAGAGTTAAATCTGACTCTTTGTGGAACGAGTACCACGTGAATTATTATAAGAGGAGAGACTGATATGGAGCCATGTCACGTATCTACCGCCGGAGGTTTCTAGCCGCTCTCGTTACATCGGCTCTCGCAGGATGCACGAGCGTGCCCGGTTCGGGGTCGGGGTCGGGCGGTAACGGTCAGAAAGCGTCATCACAGAGTTCGTCTTCGACTTCGGCATCGTCTGAGTCGGCACAAGACACCAACTCGTCGTCGACTGATCCCATGATGAGTGTCAAGGATATATCCGCTCCCGACGAGGTACATGCGGGCGACGACCTCACGGTTCGACTCTCGGTTCAGAACTTCGGAGGAGACGGCGTCTTCGAGGCTACTCTAGTCTCGGCTAAGGAAGACGAAACAGTCGAGAAAAAGAGAGTGAGATTCGACGTCGGTTCGGGGGAGGAGGTCACGAGAAGTATAGAAACGAGCCTTGAGTACTCGGGAAACTGGAGCCTCGGTCTCTCGGGGAGCCAGAGCTACAGCTACGAGGAGGAGACTGTCGAAGTAAAGCCCGTAGTACTCGACGAGGGTGGAAGCTACACCGACTCGGTGACCCCTGGCTCCGCCGAGGACGAGGTACGTATACGTGTCGTCGACTCGGCGTCGCCGTCTAAGCTGATGCCCGAGTTCGAGACGCCTGACACGACCGGGAGCCTCGAGTCCGTCTATCCCGGGAGCCCTTACCGGTTCGTAACTGCGGAGATAGAGGTCACCAACATCACCGATAAGACTGTCGAGGCACGGAACCTCGTCTATCTCACGAACCTGTACGCTGACGACAGGATCTACGACGCGAAGTACTACAACGACAAGAAAGGTAGCATACTGGGTGAGATACCGCCCGACGAGTCGGTGAGAGGTGTCGTGGCTTTTGAGATCCTCGACGACCACAGCCTCAAAGACGTAAGACTCGGATGGGAGACCGTACACGACGACGAGAACCCCGAGGCGTACTGGGATCTAACACTCTGAGGCTTCCACCATCAGTATATTCAATACTTTCTGTGACGTACTCACAGACGAAGATGTTTCTGGTTCGCGGAAAAGCCGGAGGGACAGAGCTGACCGGTACCATCTACAAGAGAAGCGAGAACCCTCCGTCTTTCAGGGGAGCACCCGAGACCAACTCGACCTACGTCTGGATCTGTGACGAGTTCTACGAGGTCGAGACGGGCGGCTCAGTACAGGTCGTAGACGGCGACGAGAAAAGGATCGCATTCGAGCCTCCGATCCCTCGGGGATTCGAGACCCTAGACGGTGCTATCCAAGGTGCGCGCGAGCACATACGTACACAGTTCGCTCGTATCGGAGTGTCCAAGGACGAGGTCGAGACCGAGGTCGTGCGTCACGACTGATTACTACTGCTGAGAGAGACCGACCAGCTACCCGACGCAGTCATTCCGGTGTTACTCTCACCGCTCCAGTCGCCCTCTATCTTCGACGAGTCGTCGGAGACGTCGCCCGAGAGTGTCATGTCCATTGTCATGTACTTCATCGCACGTCCCGAGGCTTCGGCTTCGACCTCGCCGTCCGAGACAGAGCCTTCTATGGGTCCCGAGGCGTCCCCTTCTATGCTTCCCGATACCGTCCCCGCGTCGTAGTCGACCTTCATAGTCATGTCACCGCCGACGTTGACGCCTCCCGTCGCCTCGCCGGTCCAGCTTCCCGAGTACTCGCGTTTTGGGGCTTCGTCACCGTCCCCATCCCCTGTAGACGTAGAGCCTGTCGTCTCATGTGTCTGACTACTGTTTTCCGGCTCTGAGGACGGATCATTCTCCGAGTCGGACGTGTCGCTCGAAGACTCCGAGACTCCGTCTTTTTCGCCTGTCTGAGTTGAGCTCTGAGACGGGGTCTGACCCCCATTTCCGGAGTCGGAGTCCGACGACTCCGAGGACGTCTGTTCGGCTTCGTCCTCCGACGACTCGGCACTACTACAGCCTGCTATACCCCCTATTACTGACGTGGCTGCGGCTACGATGAACTTACGTCGTTTCATGTTTCCCCCACCACAGTAGGCATTCGTCTTTAGCTAAGACTTACACCTCGGTTGCGTAGCGGTAACTAGCGTCTCTTGTAGTATCGGCCGTTGTTGA
>JAXIOF010000067.1 GCA_034190545.1 Candidatus Afararchaeum irisae
TCATACCCGTCGACATCTCCGACTCCGAGGAAAGAGACGAACAGATACCCGCCTCACTCGTCGAGTTCCTGTCTCCTCTGAGCGTCGTCGTCCTAGGCTACTACAGCCTTCCCGAACAGACAGCCCCCGGACAGGCACGTGATCAGTTCGGAGACGAGTCACAGGAGGAGCTCGACAGACTCGCCGACGAGTTCAGACCCTATACCCAGGAGGTCGAGACTGTCTTAGTCTTCACACACGACACGACACAGACTCTCGAAAGAGTCGCCGACGACGAGGGCTGTGACGTAGTTCTGGTGCCGAACAAGACGGAGAAGATAGAGAGGATACTCGTCCCACTCAGAGGCGACGTCAACTTCGACAGCATAGCAGACGTCGTCACGAGCCTCGTTACGCGAGACACCACCGTACTCAAGCTCGTACACGTCTCTGATCCCGACTCCGACGGCTCGGGCGACCTCTTTCTCAGGGGAGCCTCCGAGAGTCTCATCGACAGGGGAATAGACCCATCGGTTGTCGAGACAGAGGTAGTCTACTCCGACGACCCAGTCGGCGAGATTACTGACTCGGCTAGAAACCACGACGTCGTAGTGATGGGTGAGACAGAGCCCTCGATAAGATCCATACTTCTGGGAGAGGTTCCCGAGAGGGTCGCCAGAGACGCCGGCGTACCTATACTCCTCGTACGCCACGCCGAGATACCTGACCAGACTGATACGGATGCCGATGCCGGCATGACCCCTTCCCAGACACAGACACAGACACGAGAAGAGTAATTCTGTCCTTCAGTATAAGCAGTCTGTCTGTGTCTGTCCGGTGTCTGTGTCTCTGTCTCTATCCGTCTTCTTCGTCGACGTACCCGTC
Organism: Candidatus Afararchaeum irisae; assembly: GCA_034190545.1. Taxonomy (NCBI): domain Archaea; kingdom Methanobacteriati; phylum Methanobacteriota; class Halobacteria; order Halorutilales; family Halorutilaceae; genus Afararchaeum (SeqCode); species Afararchaeum irisae (SeqCode). Next base: position 865 of record JAXIOF010000067.1, read on the forward strand.
TTCGAGACTCTCGGCTTCCTCCACGCCTATCTCCTCGTCGAGAAGACCGTAACAGTCACGTATGCTTCCCGGTGTCGTACTCTCCTTCGGAACCACCGTGACAGACCTCTTGTCCTCGCTTATCTTTATCTCGAATAATGACATCTCCCTGTCGTCCGAGACGTTCCATCTCTTTCTTTCGAGATGCCGTATCTTGTAACGTGCCGAGTCAAACAGGTCTATAACCCGGTCTATATCTATCTCTTCTGCGAGTCTGAGCTTGAGAGGACTGTCCCTTCGGAACTCTGGCTCTGGCATCTCTATCTTATTAAACGGAAGCCGACAGTTAGGTCTTACTGAAGGTCAAGATGAATACGAACCTAGTCTACCCTACGTCAGACAGCTACGAGTAGAACTCCTAAGACAGCTCCTATCGCGGCGTATACCTTCGTGTTCCTGACGGCTCTCTCGACCACTCCACAAGGACACCGGCTGAAACACGTACAGTAGTTCGAGACGGCTAGTCCCGCTGTTCCTATCAGACCGAACTTGAGAAGCTCCGCCACGAACATCCCCGGAGTCGGAGTCATCGATGTCCCTACGGAGACGAGGCTGTATACCACGGCTCCGAGGTAGACCCCCACCGGAAGAACCACGTTTTCGGTACTGACTTCCCCCCACTGGCTAACGTTCTTTGTAGCCATGTCAAGTCTTAACAAACCACTCCATATAAGTTTGACGTGTGGGTGAAATCTACTACGTCGATAGTACCGTATCCAACAGTCCTCGAAGAAAGGAGTACTTCACTTCGCTCTCTCGACGACGAAGTCGGCAATCTCTTCGAGGCTCTCGGTGGCGTCTTCGTCGAGAGTATCTAGCGAACTCCTCGCGTCCTCGACGTACGACATAGCCCTCTCCCGCGCGAAGCCTATCGACTCCTCTACTGAGACGTCGTTCGCTTTCGAATGTATCACCACGAGTGAGGGTCTCTCCATCAGAGCGTCCTCTCCGACGGGCTTTCCGAGGTCACCCGGGTTCGAGGTGAAGTCGAGTATGTCGTCCCTTATCTGGAAGGCTATCCCCATGTTTCTGCCGTACTCACCGACAGCCTCTATCTCCTTCTCGGAGGCGTCTCCCGAGACAGCACCCAGCTTACACGCCGCGAGGAAGAGGGAGCCGGTCTTCTTGTAAGCGAGGTCGAAGTAGTCGTCGACAGTCCTGAGGCTTTCGGTTAGTTCGAGAGCCTCGCCCTCTCCGAGACGGACGAGTGCGTCGGTCATGACCTCGGCTGCCTCCGACGACTCTATGAGGTCGAACGCCTGTCCTATGAGGACGTTGCTCGAAAGAACAGCCATCGGATGTCCGTACTTCTCGTGAACCGAGTCGACACCTCTACGTATCTCCGATCTGTCGATTATGTCGTCTGCGACGAGTGCCGAGGTGTGGACTAGCTCGACGGCGGTAGCGTGTCTTATAGCACTCGCGCCGTAGGGGTCACCCCCGACCGCTTCACACGCCACAGTCGTGAGAATAGGTCTGAGACGTTTGCCGCCGCTCAGAGAGATATGTCTGACGGCTTCCGAGAGCGGCTCGGGTGTTATCTCCGAGGCGACTGTGTCTATCTCGTCGTTGACCGCCTCGACCCTGTCTGTGAACCTGTTCTCCATCTTACCAGTGACCTATGTACGAATTTCACCTACTTAAGAGATGAGATACGTCTGACTCGAAGTCACGGAAGACTTATGTTAGCAGGTCACAACCTACAGTTGCATGAGCACTCATTCTCAAAACCAGAAACAGACACGTACAGCCGACATAGACGTCACACAGACCGCAGCCCAGAAGGCGAAGGAGATGAGGGACTCGAACGGTCTTGAGGGACACGCCGTACGTCTCCGTGCCGAGGGCGGCGGATGCTGTTCTGAGCCGACGTACGAGCTCTGGTTCGACGACGAGGTCGACGAGACTGACTACGTCGTAGAGGCAGACGGCATCAGATTCGTGGTAGACGAGTCGTCTCACGAAGCCGTCGAAGGAGGCACGGTCGAGTTCGTGAGGTCGCGCAACGGAGCCGGATTCGACATCGACAACCCCAACTTCACCGAGGAGTCGTGTTCGTGTGGGACGGGTAGTAAGTCGAAGTCGGGATCGTGTGGCTGTGGGAGTGGAAGTGGAGACGGACACGACGGCGGATCGTGCGGCTGTCACTAACTCCGAGTGACATCCTCCGCGCCGTGAACGGAGAGGGATCGAAGATCCCTCAGGCAATCGGACGAAGTCCGATGACGGCGCGGCTTCCCACGCATGGGGAATACCAGTTAGTTACTGGCAGAGGGTTTCGACCCGAACTCACCGAGCGTCATCTGCTCTGACTGGCTCTGCTCGGTGGGGGTCGTGGCGTTAACGAGACGCGACGCGTCTCGTTCGCACACCAGAAATCTCCGATTTCTGGGGACGCTGTCACAGGCACTCCCATCCCGAGGCGAGTCATTGCCTGCCGGTTTCAGCGGC
>JAXIOF010000068.1 GCA_034190545.1 Candidatus Afararchaeum irisae
ATCGAACGCTTCTAAGTTCCAGCAGTGGGCGTTCAACAAGCTCCAAGAACTCACGAAGTACAAGGCTGAAGAGTACGGTATCCTCGTGGATGACGTGAAGCCACAATACACGTCACAACGGTGCAGCCATTCGGAGTGTGGGTTCACGCACGAGGATAACCGCGATGGTGACGAGTTCGAGTGCCTGAAGTGTGGAAAGGAACTCCACGCGGATTACAACGCCGCTCGGAACATCGGGTGGCGTCTTGTCCAGCACTGGCTCAAGTCTGGTGCTGGACGGGCGGACTGTCAGGTCGCCCTCAAGTCAGGGACACTGAACGCGAACGGCGAATATTCGCCTGCCACGTCTCGTGGCCAGAGCGGGAGTCCACTGACAAGCCCACCGCTTTAGCGGTGGGTACCTGACCTCGGGAGCTTTCCTCGGCAAAACCTACTTATAATTTACATACAGTAATTAGGAGATGGCATACCGTAGGAGTTATGTCAGCCACCCCAACTCAGTAACACAATGAAACTTACACGAAGGAAAGTTCTCAAGGGGCTAGGGGTAACCGGATCAGCCGGTCTTGGGGGCTGTCTTGAGAGCCGAGACGGTGGAACGCGGGACTCAGACGGCTCTGACCACAAAAAAAGGTCTTCAGAACACCGGGGACACACACGAGGGGACAGAGACCGTGAGGGCTGCCTTCGTCTACCACGACGCAGTCGGGGACTTCGGCTGGCAGTGGGCTCACGACCAGGCTAGACGTGCCGTCGAAGACGACTTCGACTGGGTGGAGACCGAGGTGTTTGAGAATGTCTCGCCCGAGGGATCAGAGCCGCGTTTCAGACAGTACGCCGAGCGAGGCTTTGATGTAATCTTCGGGACGTCCTGGGGCTACATGAACCCGATGTACGAGGTCGCACCCGACTATCCCGACGTGGCTTTCGAGCACTGTTCGGGGTACAGGCAGCGTGACAACCTCGGCTGTTACTTCGGACGTATGTACGAACCGAGATACCTCACAGGTGTCGCCGCAGGGCTCCTTACAGAGACCGACAGGCTCGGATACGTCGCTGCCTTTCCGATCTCCGAGGTCATAAGAGGAATAAATGGCTTCGCTCTCGGGGCGTCTTCAGTTAACGAAGACGTGACTGTGTCTGTGAGATACACTCAGACGTGGAACGACGCCGGGGTAGAGAGCAACACGGCTGAGAGGCTGATCGAAGAGGGGGTCGACGTGATGGCACAGCACCAGAACTTTCCCGCAGCCGCTGAGACAGCAGCCGAGGAAGGGATCTGGGCGACGGGTTACAACTCCGACATAGGTGATCTGATAGAGGAGAACTACGTTACATCGCCCGTCTGGAACTGGGAGGTCTTCTACGCAGACGCAGTCAACGAGATACGTGACGGTAGCTGGGAGTCGGACTTCTACTGGAAGGGGATCGAGTCGGGTATAGTGGGTCTCTCCGACTGGGGCTCCGGGGTACCCGACGAAGTCATAGAAAGGGTCGAGACGAAGAGAGGGGAAATACTCAACGGTGATCTGAGTATCTGGAGAGGCACACGTTTCGAGGAGTTCGACACGACCCAGCTCTTCCGAAACGTCGACAGCTATGTCGGCTCCGTCGAGGGGGAAGTACCACAGTAATTAACATGGTTAGAGTGATCAGAGTATGAGACACAGAAGTTCTCCGAGCCTGCTTGGGTCGTCTCTTAACCGAGAAGATACCGAGCTGCGGGGTGACAGATGACATCCGGGTCAGAGTCAGAGGACGTCTCGGACTCCGACGGTAGGTCGCGTCTCCGTAGGGGAGTAGCCGAGTTAGCCCCCGACGCGGTGAGACGGAACCTGACTCTGAAGCTACTCATACTCCTCCTCGTGGGATCGATGGTAACCGGCGGAGTAGTAGTAGTCTCGTACACTACGATCAACCAGAGTATAACCAACCAGGTCGAGGACAAGGTCGAGTCGGACACGACTACACAGGCGACCGTATACGCCAACTGGCTCACGGAACGCTGGAGCACTCTAAACGAGATGTCGAAGTCAGACGAGATCCAACACGAGTCGAGTGCCGTACTCCACCAGTGGCTCGTCGCGGAGAAGACCGGAGTCGAGTCGGACATAGACTCGCTCCACGTGACGAGTGTCGAGACGGGGGAGATACTCGGAAGCACCGACGTGGAGTACCACGGCACGAACCTCTACGACGCGGGTCTCAGAAAGACGACGACACAGAGTCTTATATTCATCTCTCAGAGACCCGTAGAACTCGGTCAGAGTTCGGGGAATATGACGCTGATAGGTACACGTTCGGGCGAGAGGTTCCTCGTAGCTGCGGTTCCGGTCAACACGACTCTCGTGAACTCACACGTCTTCGAGGGCTCAGAGAGTACACTCCGCTCGTTTAGGGGAGAACGCCTTATAGGAGAGACCTCGAAACAGACAGTCGAACTCCCCGAGACGGTCTCCGAAGGAACACGGGTGATACGTGACAGCCAGACTGACAAGGTCACCGGCGTGAGAGTCATCGCCCACGACGTACTCAACGCCGAGAGAGCCGACGGATACGACGAGAACACGACAGTCGGTACGGTCGTCGTCACACGCGCTCCCGAGGATGAGGTTTTCGCAGTCAGGAGCCAGATACTGACTTACCTCGTGATAACGTTCGGTCTGGGTCTCGTGCTTCTGATAGGAACCGCCGCGGTCTCGATGCGTTCGGTTACGAGGGACATAAACCGACTCTCGAACCGTGCACGCCGTATAAGCGAGGGTGACTTCGACGTCGACGTGACAAACAGCCGTCTCGACGAGATTGGAGCACTGTATGACTCAGTAGACGAGATGAGGGACTCACTCCAGAGACGTATACGTGAAGCAGAGAGACGGAAACACGAGACAGACGAAGCACGTGAGGAGTTACGCCATATAATCGACCTGGTGCCCGATCCGATCTTCGTAAAGAACTGCGACGGCGAGTACCTCCTGGTAAACCAGACACTCGCGGAGTACTACGGCTACTCCGATCCCGAGGAAGTCGAGGGAAGACACGACTTTGAGGTAGTTCCGTCGAGAGAGGAAGCCGAGACCTTCCGCCACGAGGACGAGAAGCTTCTCGACTCGGGGGAGCCACTACATATATCGGGCGATACCTTAACCACAGCCGACGGAGAGACCAAGAGAATAAACACGACCAAGATACCCTTCGAGACGGTGAGTGGAGGCGAAAGAGCCATCCTCGGATATGCGCGTGATGTCACTGAGATACAGAAACGTGAGGAGAAGTACCGTAGTCTCTTCGAGAACACGCGTGATGCCCTCATGCTCCTAGACCGCGACGGCTTCTTCGACTGTAACGAGACGACGGTCGATCTCTTCGGAGTCGGCTCGGTCGAGGAGTTCGTGGATTACGCGCCGTGGGAGCTTTCGCCCTCGACACAGCCCGACGGCTCCGACTCGAAACAAGCAGCACTCTCCTACGTCGAGAAGGCTTTCGAGGAAGGAGAGGCTTTCTTCGAGTGGACACACACGCGCGAGGACGGAACCGACTTCCCCGCCGAGGTCAAACTCAGCAGGTTCGAGTACGAGGGCGAGCCAGCGTTACACGCGCTCGTGAGGGACATCACCGAGAGGAAGGAGTACGAGAGGAGGATCAAGAATCAGAGGGACAACCTCGAAGTCCTCAACCAGATGGTACGTCACGACATACGTAACGACCTCCAGATAGTGAAGTCATACAGCAGTCTCCTCGTCGACATGTACGACGACGAAGGGGAGAAGGAGGAGTACCTCCGGACAGTTCTCGAAAACGCCGAGAGCGCGATAGAGCTCACGATGACGGCACGTGACATAGCCGACACGATGCTGTCAACCGAAGACGACCTTGAGGAGACGAGTCTGAGGGAAGTCCTCCTCTCGGAGATCGACGAGATAGAGTCGGCGTATACTGACGCGGAAGTAAGACACCAGAGTCTACCAGACGGGAGGGTGATGGCAAACAGCATGCTCGGATCGGTCTTCAGGAACCTACTCAAGAACGCCGTCGAGCACAACGACAAGGAGACTCCGGAGATCACCGTCTCGGCGACAGAGACACGTGACAGTCTGACCGTCCGAGTTGCCGACAACGGACCAGGTGTACCCGACGAGAAGAAGGACGAGATATTCGGCAAGGGTGAGAAGGGGCTCGAAAGCGAAGGTACGGGAATGGGTCTGTACCTCGTCCACAGTCTCGTAGACAGCTACGGAGGCGAGGTATGGGTCGAGGACAACGAACCCGAGGGTGCCGTCTTCGTGGTCGAGTTCCCCAAACCTTCCCATCAGTGACCCTCCTCAGTCGGACTGTCGGCTCGGCTCAACACCGTGCTGTGAGAGTATCTTCTCGAAGTCAGACTCTTCGACACGCGCTAACTCAGCACCCCTGGCGACGGATATACCGACTTTCTGGTAGGCGAGTAGGGTTTCGTCAATCTCGGTGGTCTGTGAGAAGAGACTCGGGAGAGATACCCAACCGTGTGATACAGCCCATCACGAAAAACAGCGGGAAACCGGATGTCACCGAGGGGTTATGTCAAATACTGCCTTATCTTTTCCAGAGGTTTTAAACATATAGGACGGGAGTCTTTATGTAGCATGACATATGAGAACCTCGATCTCAAAATAATAAACCTGCTTGAGGACGACGGACGGGCGAGCCTCAGGAGTCTCGCGGAGGAGCTCGACGTCTCTGTCACTACCGTGAGTAACCATCTTCAGAGCATGGAGGACGAAGGCGTCATAAAGGGATTCAAACCCGTCCTCAACTACGACGAGCTAGGCTACGGCGTCACAGCGACCGTGATGATAAAAGCCGAGGGTAACAGCATACTCGAACTCACTGAAGACCTCAAGGGGATAGACTCGTTCCTCAGCGTCTACGAGGTCACGGGGGAGTTCGACATAATAGCGGTGGGTAAGTTCGAAAGCACCGAAAGCATGAACGACACCATAAAGGGTCTGCTTGAGAACCCCAACATAGCAGAGACCAACACCAACGTAGTCTTGGAAAGTATAAAGGAAACTCAAGGAATAAAACAGTAACTCCAAAAAGCTTAAATTAACTAAGGGCTTAGACCCAGCCTCGGAACCGACCGGGGTCAGTAGCCCTGTTTTATGACCTCGCCCTTCGCGAATGTCTTCTTGACGTCGTCTATCCTTATCGTGACGGTGTCGTCGACATCCGTGTTAGGGACGAAGATGACGAAGTTGCCGTCGACCTTTGCGACACCGTCGCCGTCGTCTCCGAGACTCTCGATTGTGACCTCACGGATCTCGCCTTTCTCGACCGGAGGACTGTAGCTCTCTGATCCGTTGTCTTCTATCCCGGTTGTATCTCCTGTGGAGGACGTCTTCGGCTTCGGATTTGAGGGGCTCTCAAAGACACCGAACCTGTAGCTTCCCCTCTCTTCGATCTCTCCGAACTCTATCTCTGTCTTGGGAACTTCGATGACGTAAGAGCCATCGCGCTCTTCGACGCGTGAATTGAACAGACATAGTAGGTCTTCTGGAATCAATTTCATATCCTCAAGGTACAATTCCAATCTGTCCGACTTGTATCCACCGACTTAGACCGATGTGAGGTATACAGCTACGACTGCGAGACAGATGCCCAGGGTTTTTCTCACGGTGACGGGCTCGTTAAGAAAGACCATACCTACGACCGAACTCGTGACTATGAACATACCGAATATCGGAACCACGACGCTGATCTCACCCATCGAGAGCGCCCTGTAGTACGACAGTATTCCGACTGCGAGGAAGACTCCCGCGGCGTAGACGTATACCGAACGCGGCTGTGTGAGGTACGGACGTACAGACTTCCCCTCGAAGACGACGACACCGACGGTTATGACGACGAGTATAGAGTTCGAGATTAGGGCTGCGACGTCACTCGGTATCTCCTCGGTGGCTGTCTTCATGAGGATAGGAACCACCGTGTACGATCCGAGTGCTACGACTGCCCAGGCTACGTAGTTCATCCCTACGGTATAAGTCATGTCTCTGTCAGATACGTCTTCTGTCTGTGGCTGGTCGCCGACAGATATTTAAGAGGGGAGCCTCTACTGTGTGATGCGTTACCACACAGCAGATAAGAATGTTCAGATGTAACTGTCAGAACCCCGAGACTGAGGACAGACTCAGAGTCAATATCTCCGACGCGGGCGCAGGAACGAGAGTCACCGTCTACAGGAGCGGAGAGCCCGTCGACTCGGAGTCAGAGACTCCAGACGTAGACCACTCAGTTTCCGAAGCCTACTGCCCGAGGTGTGAGGAGACAGCCGAGTGGGTCGATCCTTCCGAGGAGATCTATCCCAACGACTTCGTTGTCTTCGAGTGGAAGGGCAGACAGAGACAGGGTGAGGTCTACCGTATAAAGGCTGAATCTGACAGGATAATCATACAGGAGTACACCGAAAGCGGCAAGCCCAAGAGCGGTGTCGTGAGAGGCGTTGAGAGGGACAAGGTCGAGCTACACTCCGAGGGACGTCCTCCCGTTAGTCAGGCTGACTCGTGACCTTTCCGATAACGTAACTGTTTTGATGCTTTCGGTCGCACAGAGAGTAGATGTGTGTGTGTCCGAAGAAGACTTGACCTGGATCTGTCTCTGTCTCCCGTCGAGGTATACGACGCCTTGGACGCCGACGTTATTCTCGAAGGAACCCAGAGAGGCTGGGAGACATCGTACGTCGGAGCCGATCCGTTCGAGAGCTTCCGTTATTCGAGATCGGGAGATAACCCGGGAGACAACGGTCTCGGGAAGCTCTCCGACTGGCTCGACAGCTTCGAGGAGAGGTTCGGGGCGACTCACGCAAGAGCCTTCGGCTACATAGGCTACGAGATCTCCGGGGAGATAGAGGACACTGTCGATGTCTCGACCTCCTCGGGGTCGGGATCAGTGTCAGAGTCGGAATCGGAGCCGGAGTACTGTCTTCCCGACATAGCCTTCGACATATACGGCACTGTCGTAGAGATAGACGACGAGGTGGTGATCTCGACGGTCGAGTACCCCGGAGAGTCGGTACCGCCTGAGAGACGCGCTGAGGAAGCTAAGGAGGCTCTTCTTGACTATGACGGCTTCAGACGTGTCGGATCAGATGAGTTAGATATCACTGAAATAGAGTCGAACTTCACCGAGGAAGATTACAGGAAAGCAGTCACGGATGTCAAGGAGTACATACGTGAGGGCGACACGTTCCAGTCTAACATATCACAACGTCTGAGTTTCTCTACAGACGCCGATCCTCTGAGTCTCTACGCCGAGCTTAGACGGAGTGACCCGGCTCACTACATGGGTCTTCTGAGCTACGGAGAGTACGCAGTCGTCTCGTCGAGTCCCGAGCTTCTCGTGAGAAAGAGAGGTGACAGTATAAGTACCCGTCCGATAGCCGGGACACGTCCGCGCGGCGACAGCTCCGAGGAGGACGAGAGACTTGAGAGACAGCTCAGAGACAGCAGTAAGGAGATAGCCGAACACTCGATACTCGTCGACCTCGCACGTAACGACCTCGGAAAGGTCTCGGAGTACGGCACCGTAGAGGTCGACCCCTTCGCGGAGGTCGAGAAGTACTCCGAGGTTCAGCATCTCGAATCCGTCGTAAATGGGAGGAAACGTGACGACGCCGACCTCGTCGACGTGATAGAGGCTGTCTTTCCGGGAGGAACAGTCACAGGCGCGCCCAAGCCACGTACCCTCTCGGTAATAGACGAGGCAGAGCCCAACGAGAGAGGTCCATACACGGGCTCCATGGGGGTCATAAAGCCCGACGGCGACATGACACTCAACATACTCATCAGAACCGTCTTCAAGGACGGCGACGAGCATTATCTACACGTCGGCGGTGGTGTAGTCCACGACTCTGACCCGAAGGCCGAGTACGACGAGACGCTTCAGAAGGCGGAGGGAAGCCTGAAGGCACTCGGGCTGTCTAAGACTCAGACTGAGACTCAAACTCAAACCGAGGGGTCTGAGGAGAAGACCGAGACAGAGACTGAGACACAGACGGGGCTGAGACAGTGATAGCGATACTCGACAACTACGACTCTTTCGTCCACAACATAGAACAGTACGTCGGCGAGTTCACCCAGGTCGAGGTGGGAAGATACGGCTCGCCGCCGCATGAAGCCGACGGGATTATATTCTCCCCTGGACCCGGGACACCCGACGAGTTCGGCGTCATGGCTGACATACTACGTGAGACGGAGGTTCCCGTCTTAGGCGTCTGTCTCGGACACCAGTCGATAGCCGACTTCTTCGGCGGCAGGATAGGATACGCCGACGAGGTCGTCCACGGAAAACAGTCGGAGATACACCACGACGGCGAAGGAGTATTCGAGGATCTCCCGACACCTATGGAGGTCGGAAGGTACCACTCGCTCGTAGTCGAAGAAGTCCCCGAGGAAGTCGTAGTCACCGCCGAGGGTGCGGGGGAGGTGATGGGAATACGACACAAGGAGCGTCCTCTCTACGGCGTCCAGTTCCACCCCGAGAGCATACTCACTCCCGAGGGAAAGAGTCTGGTAAGAAACTTCGTGAGGATAGTCGAGAATGAGCGGGAGTAGAGACGACGTCTCGGAATCGGATGAGACCTACGTCATAGTCGACGAGGAGCCCGGGAGTGAGAGACGTAAGAAGCCCGAGCCAGTCAGAGCCGAGGAGGCGTCGGTCTCGCCCCTCGACAGAGGATTCCTGTACGGTGACGCAGTCTTCGAGACGTTACGGTGTTACGGATCGAGTCCCGCGTTTCTCAGCAGACACATCCACCGTCTTAACTCGGCTCTCGACGAAGTCGGAATCCCCGCGTCATTCACTGAAGATGACCTCGAATCACGTATACGGCGGCTTCTCGGTAGGATACACGACGACGCAGGCTACGAGACTGACACATACGTCCGCGTCTCTGTCACTAGGGGCGAGAGACGCGGGCTCCTATCCCCCACCGAGACGTCTCCGACACTCGTCGCCGTAGCCAAGGCGTTAGACGGCTCTAGGAGGTATCCGCCCGCAGACATCGAGGTAGTCGAAGAGACGAGACCTGTGAGTAGCTTGGGAAGTCTCAAGACACATAACTACCTGCCGAATATACTCGCGAAGTCGGAGACTGAGACTGACGAGGCTCTGATGCTCGACGGTTCGGGATGTGTAGCCTCGGGCGCGGTCTCGAACGTCTTCTTCTTCGACTCCGACGGCGTCCTCGTGACCCCCGGGACACGTATACGTAAAGGTGTCACGCGTGAGGTCGTCTTGGAGACAGCCGGGAGTCTCGGGATCGAGGTCAGAGAGAAGAATCCGAGACGTGACGCAGTCGACGAATATGTCTCGGGCTTCCTCACTAACTCGACCTGGGGCGTGCGGCGTATATCGAGCATCGACGGGGAGTCGCTCGAAGTCATCGGGGCTCTGGAGGATCTCAGGGACGAGTACATCGAGCGGGCGACTTCGTGCGGTTCTGTTTTTGATTGAGATGAATAACTGAAATATGTCAGGGCACTGACCGTTTCGCCCTAAAAGATTTAACCCTCCTACTCTAGATTACCTCAGGTGGATCTATAAGTGTCTCAAAATGATGAGGGTGCTGTAGGTACTTACGTCGAAGCTCAGGCGATAGAAGAAGCCGTAGAGCCCGAGGAGGAGACTCCCCCTGACCCGAAGGTCATAGACGAGGTCTTGGAGTACTTCGACTCAGCGGCTGACGACGAACTCGCGTTCGGAGTCCCTTCGGAGAAGTTCGTGAGAGAGAGTCTCTTCAACTTCAGCTACCTCGACGAGTACGACGAGAGACAGCTGAGGTACTGGGTCAACAAGCCCTATGCTTACATAGAGATACTCTACGACGACGAGGAGGAGGAAAACGTCTACCAAGCCGTCGAGCCCGCACTCGATGACTTCGAGAAGTACGTCAGCGAGGATCTCATAAGGATGCTTCGCGACGTACTCATGTACGTCGAACTTGGAGACGAGAAAAACAGGCACGACAGGTTCAAGGAGATCTCGGAGGAGATAATAAGAGAGTACAGCGGCGACCTCTCCGAGGGTTCCCTCTACAAGATCTACTACTATCTCAGACGCCATTTCGTCGACTACGGCAAGATAGATCCTCTGATGCGTGACAGACAGATAGAGGACATATCATGTGACGGCGTCGGTATACCCATCTACATCTACCACAGGGAGTACAGGGATCTCAAGACGAACGTCGTCTTCGACACCGACACGAGTCTCAACGAGTTCGTGACTAGAATGGCACAGAGGACGGGGAAACATATCTCGGTCTCGAACCCACTCGTCGACACGAGCCTTCCCGACGGATCACGTGTCCAGCTGACCCTTGGAACCGACATAAGCACACGTGGCTCCAACTTCACTGTCCGCCATTTCGCCGAGGTTCCGATCACCCCCGTCGACCTCATACACTGGAACACCTTCTCGGTAGAGGAGATGGCGTACTTCTGGCTCGCGATAGAGAACAACAAGTCGCTGATATTTGCGGGAGGAACCGCGAGCGGAAAGACGACGAGCATGAACGCCGTCTCTTTCTTCATACCTCCGAGATCGAAGGTCGTGACTATAGAGGACACACGTGAGATAACCCTCCCCCACGAGAACTGGGTCGCGAGCATGACGCGTGAGACGTTCACGGGAGAGGAACGCGGTAACGTCGACATGTACGACCTTCTCCAGACCGCCCTGAGACAGAGACCCGAGTACCTACTCGTGGGTGAGATAAGAGCACAGCATGACGTCGCTCTCACCTTCTTCCAGGCTATGTCTACGGGACATACCTCCTACACTACTTTCCACGCCGACTCGATAGACACCGTCATACACCGTCTCGAAGGTGAGCCCCTCAACGTCCCGAGACAGATGGTCGAGGCTCTCGACATAGTCTCGATACAGAAACAGATATACACAGAGGGAAGACGTGTCCGTAGGACGAGTGAGGTAGTCGAGGTTCTCGAAGTCGGAGGCGGAAGTATGAGTACCCAGACACTGTTCGAGTGGGATCCCTCGACCGACACACAACGGAAGATCTCGGAGTCGTCGGTTCTTGAGGAGATACGTGAGTCACACGGCTGGTCTGGGGAAGACCTCAGAAACGAGCTTCGTAACAGGGAGAAGGTTCTGGAGTACATGCTCGAAAACGGCATAAGGGACTACAGAAGGGTAGCGAGGATAATCTCGAAGTACTGGAAGAACTCCGGGAGAGTCATGTCTAAGATAGAGAACGGAGAGCTATAGAATGACCCTGATAGACGACATAGTAAGTCTGTCCGACTCTGTCGGAGACGCGGCTTCGGATCTGAAGAGTGAACTGAGAAGCCTGCGTCTCAGTCTGAAGGAGTCGGTTCCGTTCTACGACAGACCTACGGGGTCATACGTAACAGCTTCAAGAACAGTGAACGCGACTACGATAGCCTCAGGAGGTCGCTCAACCAGGCGAGGATGGGTGTTCCCTACGACGTCTACCTCGCCAGACTCACAGTCCTCTCGGTCGGAATGGGACTACTCGGTGCTGTCTTCGGCTCCGTCCTCAGCCTCTCGCTCGCGAGACTAGGTGTGCTCCAGAGCCTGAGTCTCAACATAACGTTACCCCCGGGAGTCGCCTCGTTCATAAACGCCTACGACGTATACCTCCAGGGCTTGGTCATAACAGCCACGACTACGCTTGTAGGCATACTCGGAACGGCTGGAGGTCTCTACTACCTCCCGAAGTACAGAGCGAGGAAGAGGGGGATAGAGATCGACATAACACTCCCCCACGCCATCGTCTTCATGTATGCCCTGTCTCACGGCGGAACCAGCGTCGTGAACGCTATGAAGGAGCTCTCCGAGGCTGACGACGCCTACGGTGAGGTCGCCAAGGAGTTCGACATGGTCGTGAGGGAGACCGAGGAGTTCGGATCCAACCTCACGACTGCGGTACAGAACGTCAACAGCATTACTCCGAGTGACAACATGAGGACGTTCCTGGACGACCTCGTGGGTGTCATGGAGGCAGGAGGAAACATGACCGAGTTCCTCCGGGGTTCGTCGGAGAGGTATCTCAGGAGAGCCGAGGACGAACAGGAGGACTTCCTCGAAACACTCTCGGTGATAAGCGAGATATACGCCACCGTCTTCATAGCCGCTCCCCTTCTCTTCATAATAATACTCCTCGTCCTGAGCCTGATAGGAGGTTCCACACTCCGTGTAGTCTTCGCAATGGTCTATATCGGAATACCGATAGGAGTCGTGATGTTCGCTGTTCTACTCGACATGCTGAACGTGACATTCGAGGGAAGCACCCAGCTAAAGCTCTCGGAGGATGAGGTCGAGGTTCCCGAGAGCCTCAAGGGCGACCCGCGTTACAAGAAGTACTCGCGTCGCAAGTCAGCAAACAGCCTAAAGGAGTTTCTCATACTCATGGACATAAGTACGTGAAGACATCTGGAACTTCGATTCGATCGAG
>JAXIOF010000069.1 GCA_034190545.1 Candidatus Afararchaeum irisae
GGGCGCTTGTGTCCGCTACGATCATACCAGGGGATCACTACAGTTCTGCGAGGTCATCGGCTAGATCTTCGCCCTGTTCCAGAATGGTTTTCGAGGCGCGTACAGATTCAGCGTCCTGTCGTCCGATAAACTCTTTGAGGACTTCGAACCCGATCTGGTCGTCGAGGTAGAGTTCTACGACTGCCTTCTTGAACTTCTCGTCGTCCTCAATGTCATCCAGGTAGTCTTGAAGCGCCTCTTTGACGATCTCGGTTCGGTTTTTCTTGCTGACTTCAGCCGCTACGTCCGCCTTCTCAATCAAGTCTTCTGGGAGACGGAAGTTGACCCTGGTACTGCCCATGCTCAAATCACCTGTTGTATGTACATTGTGACCACAGATTTAAAACTGTTCGGTGTGTGACGAACGCGTCGCATCCACCCTTCAAAAAGAACGGATTACTCGCTCTCGACAGATGTTTGGGTTAGACCTTTGAAATTTGAGGGTTAATTCGCCGTGTATGGGACTACTGGATTTCCTGACTGGCCTGTTCGGTTCACAGGAGAGTTCTACACCCGATAGTAGTTCTCAAACGTCGACTGCGTCCGGCTTGAAAATTGATCTGCCTAATGTTGAGTACCAGGGGAACCGATTTTTCTCTGAGTCCTCGGAGTCGGAGAACGGCGAATGGATAGTAGTCCACGGAAAGGCTATGCAGGTGAAAAACGAGATTCACAGGCTCTTCCTCCTAAGAGATGAAGACCTGCAGTTCACGACAGAGTTAGAGCGTATCGAGGATGCGAGGGTAAGTGATACTGGTAGTGTGCTGGCTATTGACGGTGAGAGCCGGGAAGACTTGTCCGGCAGGCTGTACGTGTTTGATGCCAGTGGTGACCAGGTTTTCAGCCACGGTTTTGATGCAAACGTCGGAGCTTCAGCCCTCTCCAGAGACGGTGAGTACGCTGCTGTCGCCACGTTGAATCCGGACTGCTCTACGTACGTCTTTGACCTCAGTGAAGGCAGCCAGGTCTTGAAACACGAGAATCAGGAAGGTAACAAGATGGGCTTAGAGTTCAAGGAGGAAGAAGACGAGACTCAGGTGTACCTGTCTGAAAGCCCTGATTCCGATCCTCTCTACGCTATCGATTTAGATGGAGATGTTGTGTGGATGAGTGAGGAGTTGCAGAGAAAACACCGATTGCAGGAGTTGATGGACAGCAGTGAGACCGAGGATCTTGAAAAGGATCTAGATCTGCTGGACGAAGTCTATGAACTGGCGGATAGTGAGAACGAGAAGAAAAATGTGGCTCAGAAGCTGGCTGATACACACTGGAACCTGGCTAAAAACTCGGAGAATGACTCGGATGAGTGGTGGCAGCACCTGAATCAGGCTTTACGCATCTTTCCGTGAAGTGTTGTGAATCGAAGATTCACATACGTTGGAACACAAGCGTTCCAAAACGACGGAGATTACTATCTACAATCATCATCAGCAATCTCTCGTCGCTTCTACCTATACTAAAATAGACCGATTCTAGCGCTGTCTAGCGATCCTACAGGGCAGTTAAGTATAATGCTCCAAGTGGGTATCCCTACTGGGATTGCAGGTGCCATAACCGGATTTCTGGCCAGAAGAGGCGAATGAAGCAAAGAATTATAGTTTCTAACTGATACGAGGTAGAAGCCATAGTGCATGATAGAACGTTGTGATCTACTCCCAACGTATATCCTGCATGTCTGTGCTACTGGTTTTGAGTGGAGGTTACCAGCTTTCTAGTTTTCTCCCCACAACGTCAGCCAGTTCTTTCTTGGACATTGGATCGACTTCGACGAGCTCATCCATATGAGTGTAGAAGATATACGTGGAGACCTCCGAGCTATCGAACACCTCGTTCAGGACGTTGTAGTAGGCGCTTAGCTGTTTTCTGTACTCACTTTCTGCCTCACGGCTACGGTCGGTCTTGTAGTCGATAATATCTACACTGCTCTCCTCTTCACTAACATGTATAAGATCGACCACTCCCTCCAGAGTTACCTGCCTGTGATCGTCACCGATATCAAGCGGTAGAAACGCTGTCTCTTCTACAATCAGTCCTCCTTCAAGGGAGTCGATAAGCCGTCGTACGTTCTCCTCGTCGGGATTTTCCGGCTTTACATCCTCACCAAGAGCGTAATCCTCCGCGAACTCGTGGACCTTGCTCCCGTATTCGGTCCCTTCTCCATCTACGGAGGTTTCAACCCTTTCCATGATCGAATGAAGTGACATCTTCATGTACGACCGCTCCGGTATCTCCTCGATGTCGAGAACCTCTCTCTCGGATTCGGTGTGTCTGGACTCGCGTATATCTGGGGAGAGCTCCTTCGGCTCTGTTTCGGTTTCGAGTTCTCGGAAGAACCGGCTTGAGTTCTCCGAGTCGGCGCTGAAGAACAGATATCTCTTGGCACGCGTCATGGCGACGTACATTAGACGGCGCTCCTCATCGTAGTCGTTGCCGAGACATTTATTGATGATCTCCGTCCTCCAGTTATCGTAGAGGTAGGCAGGAGTATCAGGTCCATCGCTGTACAGCTTCTTCTGTCTGATCCCCATGGGGTCCTCATAGGTTATGTTCGAGGAGTTACTTACACGGGATGGGAAGCGGTTGTTGTTGATGTCGGCGATGAACACTATCGGATACTCCAGCCCTTTCGCGGCGTGGATAGTCTGTACGGTTACAGCGTTTTCGTCAAGGCTGTTGTCGACCTCGTAGGTTTCTCCCTCACGTATGCTCGCGGTTATGAAATCAACGAGCTCCCCTGTGTTCATGTAGGTGTTGTTGAAGGTGGACTGGAGGACGTTGATGATACCGTCGGAGAAACCATCACATATACCGTACCGGCTGAAGACCTTTCTGGCTACCGCGGAGGGGTCGCGTAGTTGATCAAGTTCTTGCCTGAACTCGATCATTGCGCTGGGATACTCCCCTTTTTCGAGGATATGATTTACCTCGTCAAGAGTGTAGCCGGCGTTCTCAAGTATTACCGACCACCCTCTCTCCGAGCTTCTGTCGTGAAGCACTCTCAGCCACGCGAGAAGTATTATTCCGGGGTTGGTTCTGAAAAGCTGTATCGGACCCTCGTACGATACGGGTATGTCGTGGTTACGGGCTTTTCTGTAGAGCTTTCTCCCGAACTCCCGCGTTCTTGTAAGCACTGCTATGTCTCCGTACTCGGGGGTCCGTTCAACAGTTTCACCGTCCTCTTCGAACTCAAGGAGATAGTCGTCGTTATCCACTATCTCCTGTATCTTGGTCAGCACGGATTCTTTCTCGCTGCTACTGGTGAAGGACTCGATGCTCGTGTGTTCGCTGTCGTTCTTTGCGTTGAGTTCAGTGAAGTCACTCAGCACGTCCTCCTCTATCCTCTCGCGTTTTGATCCTCTGAGAGTCAATGACTGCTTCGAGAAGTCGAGTATCTCCTGGCTCGAACGGTAATTTTCTATGAGGCTTATCGTGTTGACGCTGTCGACAGGATAATCCACACGCTGATAATCCTCGTTTAACTCGTCTCTGTATCTTCTCAGGCGATCCTCGAACCGCGTTATGTTCTCCACAGACGCGTACTGAAAGCTGAATATGCTCTGCTTCCAGTCGCCGACCACGCAGAGGTTGTCCTTCTGAGACAGAAGCAACGCGAGCTTGAACTGTATCTCGCTGGTGTCCTGAAACTCGTCTATCATAACGTAGCTGTATCTCAACTCGTCCCTGAGGCTGTGATCCTCGCAAAGGAGGGCGTAGGCGAAGATCTGCAGAAAGCTGTAGTTGAGGTAGTTGCGGTCGAGAGCGTATTCGATGTAGGAGAGATATATGTCGTGTACAAAGTCCTTGAGTTCGTCGCGGTCGTCGTAAAATGCCTCACCCGCGTAGGATTTGCTGATCTGCTTATCGGGTCCGGATTCACGTATCTCTCCCTTCTCGGGAGCATCGGGGAGAAAGTTCTTTTTGTCGTACCCATTAAGCTTCTTTCTAAGGAGGGACTGTGAGTTACCGTCGTTTCGGGGCTTGTTCGCCTCGTCGAAGAGCTCCCTGAACTCGTCAAAGTTACCGTCGAGATATTCTTCTGAGTTTCTGTACCATCCCGAGTCGGTAGGTATTATGCCCTTCGAAGCGAGCGATTTTATCAGACCCAGAACTTCTCCCGGGTTGCTCACCACACGGTGGTAGTCCTCGTACTCGGGATTCTCGTCGATGTACCTGTGGTAGAACCTCCTGAACTCCTGTCCCTCGATCAACTCGTTCTCTATCACGCGGGTAGAGGGCGAAAGCGAGTTATCGATGCCGAGAAGGCGCGGGGAGTCGAAGCCGTGTCTCTGAAGGATGCGGTTGCAGAGGCTGTGAAACGTGGAGATGGGTGCCTCACGTAAAGAGGGAGCATCGTACTCACATCTTCTTATGATGCGTTCTTTCATCTCATCGGCAGCGTTGTTGGTGAAAGTCAGGAGAAGAAGGTCGTCGGGCTCTACTGGTTTTGATTCAAGTATGTTCGCGTATCGCCTTGTGACAGCGAAAGTCTTGCCCGTGCCTGCACCTGCGTCTACGACATGTATGCCTTCGGTGCTTTCTATCAGCTTCTCCTGTTGATCGTTCGGATCAATCATCCTCTATCACCAGATCCATGAACTCTCTATCGAGGTCCTCACGATCTATGTCGCCAACAGGGAAGCGCGTCCTCCGGTATCTGTTGACCTCGTCTATCTTCTCGTTCACGAACTCCTCATGGCGGTCGACGTCGTCCTCAAAGAAACAGTTCTTGTGGTAGGTCACCAGCTTCTTTAGTATCGATTTTACCGCGCTCTCCAGCTGGTTCTCGGTCAGGTCCTTGCCCCTGCCTATTTCGAGGTAGGTATGGCACTCGCGAACGAGTTCGTCAAATAGCTCCTCCTGTATCATATCTTTGTCGTAGAGAGCCTCGTTCGACACGCTGAGGTCCAAGAAAACCTCCCTGTAGTTTTCGTATCCGAGTGGGTCGAGTAGTCTCTTTCTCGTTTTTGCTCTGTAGAGGTAGTCGAAGGTTTCTCTCTCGGGGATATGCTCTCTGAAGGTCCGCGGGTAGTAATCGATTGTCAGCAGGCTGTCGTAGGGGTCCCTGTTGCCGTCAAAATCGTCCTCGACGTTATCGAGTGGATAGAAGAAACTGAAATAGAGATCGGAGTTAGGGATCACCTCGCGGTGGTGCATGAGATAATGTATCGACTGAAAGTTGGGGTCGGTATCATCGTCATCCAGAAGATCGACCTTCGCCTTCTTCACCAGCGAGGACCTGTACACGTTGCTCATACTCCCTGTCTTGTAATCGATGATGTGGTCGTCCGACCCCAGAAGGTCCACGCGTCCCTTCGCGCCGATGTCGGGATTGTCGAAGGTTACCTCGGTTATCTTCGACTCCAGCGGGAGATTGTAGTGCTGGCTGAACGTGTTGGTGCTGTCCTCCTTCTCGTATCCTTCGATATCGAACTCCTCAACCTCCTCGCTGTCTATTAACTCGATTATGTTCTTTATGCCTATCCTGAAATCGGTTTCGTAGATATCGAGTTCGAGAGGATCGACATAGGGAGAGATGGAGTCAAGCATGATTTCTACGAAATCGTCTGCACCTCGATCAAGTACAAAATCGGGGTGGTTGACGTAGAACTCCGCGAAGTCATGGAGGAGTTCTCCGCGCTCGAAGTAATACGTCCTCGGTATATCAAGCACACGCGAGAAGAAGTACTGACGCGGGCAGCTTACCAGTTTCTTGAGGCTTGACTGGCTGAGAGTCTGTATCTCTTTTGGGGGTAATTCGTATTCGTTGTCGGTTGGAGGATCGAATCCCTCACCCTCCGATGGCAGAGGGTTTCTGTACTTGGCGTGGTTATCGAAGTCAATGAATCGTTCTGCGTCGTTCGAAAGAAGCTCGTAGAAGTAGAAACAGGGAGTCACCTTCTGGTTCTTGATCGTATCCTGGACCAAGAAATACGTGTTCTGCCCGTTCTGGAGAAGAATCTGAAAATCCTTGAGAAACCTTTCCTCGTGTTTCTCGCGGTCGGTCCAGGGCTTATAGGGTATATCGTGCGTCCATGAGGCATCGAGTCCGACGTGAAAGACGAACGGTCGGTCCACATATGCGGCTGCGAGCGAGGAGGCGAACAGAACGCCGTAGTTGCCTTCTTCCTCGGGGATATCGAACGTGTCGAGATAGTACTCAAGTCCGTTGACGTTTTCTTCTGTGACACGGCTGTCGAGTATGCCGAGTTCTTCGAGGTTTTCGCGTAGTTCGTCCTCGAACTTGGACCGCGATAGGTCCTCAAGCTCGGACACAGCCTCGTCGAACGTCAGATCATCTAACTTCTCGGCGAACTCTTTGAAGCCGTCGAGTTCGTCTATCTCATGCAAGAGTTTCTCGTTATGGGTTACCCGGATGTCTTTGTCTATTTCGGGGAGTATGGGACGGAGGTCGCTGACTCGGAGGCGGCTGCCCGAGAGCGCGGTTCTGAGTATCTTTAAGAATGTCCGCAGGTCTTCGTTATCCGAGAACTCCTCGGTGTACATGTAGGGGATGTCATCGGCCTGTAGCGCCGACTCAGCGAGAGGACGGTACTGGCTGTCGGGATTCATAACCACGGCGGCTTCGTGGGCGTTCTGTGGTGATACGTTGTCACGGATAGCCTGAATCAGGCTCGTTGCCGAGTTGAACACCTTGAACTCGGGGAGCTCGTGCTCCTCGTCCTTCAGAGGGTCGATGACGTCGTAGTTCTCGGGCAGAACCTTTCTGTCGAGAGCGTTGAACTGGTGAAGTGCCACAACAGCTACGGAGAGGTCTTCGTCAACAGTGTACTCGTCCATCGCCCTGAAGATGTTCTCGGTGTTCTCTATGACGTTGATCACTTGGCGTGTAGCCCTGCTGTCGAACTCGGGGTATTCGAGTATGCGGTGCAGGTTGCCCGTCTCCTGCCAGCAGTCGATTATGTTGTCGAGGAGGTATACCGACTGCTTCCACGTCAGGTCGGTTCTGTGTATAACCTCTATGAACAGCTGGCGTCTGTCGATCAGATCCTGGTTCTGTCTCTGGCTGTAGACAAGTCGTCTTGGAGTTATCGCGAAGTTGCCGAGAACGGGGGATTCAAGACGCGTGTTTATGGCGTCCGAGAGAGGAGCATCGACGGTGAGAACGAGGTCATAATTCTTTACCTCGTCGTATATCTCCTCTACCGTCTTTGCCTTCTGAATGGTCACGTTTTCACATCGATAATTTCGAACTTAAATCAAACGGTGGTCTGGGGGATCCTATTCATATATAACTACTGTGAACATTTTAGCAAGCTGAAGCATCGTTTGGACTCTGGTTCTCTATCACTAGACTAGATTCTATCATCAGAGTCCCCGTATTATCATATCCTTTTTCTCACGGGCAAGGATTTTTGTTTCTCCAGAATGAGTTCTATCAAGAGTTATCCATGGCTACCGAAGAACCTTCTTCTATCGAGATTGAGGATGACAGAGTCACTATCCGTGAAACTGAAATAGCTGACTCAACAGTAGTGGATTACCTAAAAGAGTTCGAGTCAGAACAAGAGCGAATGGAGGCTTTTGAGCGTGCTCTCAGAATTGGAGTTACCACGATAGACCTCGCTGAAACTTCTGAGCAGGAGGAGTACGTTGAGCGTAAATTCACCGAGATGCAGCAGGAGTTTGAGCAAGAGATTAGGCGTATCGAAGAAGAAGTTGAGGAGAAGTTCGGCGAAGACGGACGTGTCCCGAGAATATTTGAGGATCACCTTGGTCAGGATGGTCATCTCCGACAGCATATTGAGGATGCGTTCGCGGAGGATGGCCCGTTCAAGGAGCGTCTTGATGAGGAGCTAGGGGAGAACGGTGAACGTATACAGAATGCCCTCGACCCAGACACCGAAGGGACACCGACGTACAGACTCAAGCAAGCTCTACAGGATCAAATTCGGTCTTTACGCGACAAGATCGAAGAAGAAGAGACTGCTGAGGAGCTTCGACGAAAGACCACGCTGAAAGGCGATGATTTCGAAGAGACAGTCGGAAATATTCTCTCTGACCTCGTCTACGGCACTAATGACGAAGTCGAGCATACGGGCGAAAAAGTTGGTGAGATAGGGGGTCGTAAGGTCGGTGACTTCGTTGTCACTCTTAATGATACAGGACAGCGAATAGTGGTTGAGGCGAAGAGCGACAGCGGATACTCTCAGCCAGATATTAAGGAGGAGCTTGAGGATGCTATCGAAAACAGGGATGCGGACTACGGCGTGATCGTTTTTGAATGTGAGTCCTATATCCCTGACAAGGTCGGCTACTTTCACGAGTTCGATAGCAAGAGGCTCTCCGTTGCGTTAAGCGAGGACGAGGAGGATGACCCCGAGCCGGGCTTTCTTCGAAATAGCACATAACTGGGCAAAGACACGTGCTATCCAGGGCTACGTTGATACGGGTACAGCCTTTGATCCCGAAACAGTTCAGAACGCAGTAGGTGAAGTAAGCGATTTGATCGATAGGTTCAGCACAATTCGAAAGAAGACTACGTCTATTCGAGAGACTGCAAACGAAATTGACGAAGAGCAAGATGAAATAGAGAGTGAAGTGAAATCAGAATTAACAGATATACGGACGGAGATTCAGACAGCTGAGTGAGTCAATTAACCTCTACTAGGGGTGTTAACTTTGGAGCATAGCATTGTGGAGAGCGGCGAAGGCTGTGAGCCA
>JAXIOF010000070.1 GCA_034190545.1 Candidatus Afararchaeum irisae
ACGCTTGCACCACCTCCCGTTCCGCGCCCTCCAATACTACACGTCGTACAAGGCGGCCTTCGAGAGCATCCCGACTGCGTGGATTAACCCCGAGTACACGAGCCAACGGTGTCCGATGTGTGGGCACACGGAGCGAGCGAACCGGAACAAGAAGCGGTTCAAATGCCGGTCGTGTTCCCATCAAGACCACAGCGACCGTGGTGCAAGCGTCAACATCGCCGTAAAAGGCATCAAGAAGCATCACGATTGGAATGTGCCTGCTCTCAACAGCCTTCCCGTTGTTCGGAAGGTGCGACGGCAGGCATCGGGGGCTGTGGACGCTCCGACCGCAACCCACTCGTCCGTTCGAGACGACCGTGACCCCTCTCGGGGTGTGGCGTCGAGGACGGTGGGAGTGTCCGATTAAACTGCGGGAAGACAGAAGCCTCGGGGCTTGACCCCGAGGCGGTTCACGAATGATCATCCTCTGACTATCTGACCTTCGAGGTACGACTCCGTCTTGTCCTTGGTCGACTGCATCTTCTTCACGAATGTCACGACGCGTTCGTCGTCTCTGTCGTCGTCTCCGTCTCCGTCTCCATCGCTCCCGTCCTTCTCGTCTCTCTCTATCACGAGCTGTACCCCCAGGTCTCTGAGATGTTCGAGAAGCTCCTCTATGACCTCAGATTCACCTCTCACAGTGTGGCGTTCGCCTATGTTTTCGCCTTCTTCGACCTCGTGTATGGCGTCTACCATCGACCCGAGGATGGCTTCGCCGAGACTGTCGGCTCTCTCGGAGACTTCCTCCTCCCACTCGACCGCCTGGAACGCCTCACGTACTATACGTCTGAACATGAAGTCCTGTCCGTAGTCGAACGGAAGCGAGAACGCGTAAGACAGGTCGCCCTGGTTTGCGGCTGAGGTCGTGTACTTGAGCTGGTTACTGACGTCTTCGGTCTTCATAACGACGCCTTCCCTCCCCTGGGCGTTGAGACTCTCTATCACCTCCTTTATACCGTCGGTCTCGTCGGCGTCGAACTTCCCCTTGAAAGGAACCTGCGGAAAGCCGTAGCTCTCACACAGGTTACGTCTCTCGTCGACTTCGACTGAGTCTCCCGACCCCCGATCCCGTATGTCGAAGGCGAGGAACTCGAGAGACTCTATCCCCGAGTAGTCGTGTGCAGTGTAGGGGTTCTCCTTTCCTGTCATCTCTCCGCACAACATCTTGTCGGGATGGTCGTCGAAGAAGGAGCCGAGGTCGAGCCAGTTCTTGACCTTGTGTGTCGTAAAAGGACAGATTATACCCCCACGTGTGAACGCGACGACACCCAGGTCTTCGAGCCTCACGACCCGCGTGTTGTAGCCGTTCATCTTCTCCTCGACTACTACAGTGTCGTCGAAGTACCTCGGGACGCCCTCTTCGAGAACCAGAGTCCGTGGGATCTTCGGGAAGCCTCTCACGACCTCTCCGTCTATGAGGACTGTTCCGCGTTCTATCTTTGCGGTGTAGTCGGGGTAGTAGTAGTAGTTTTTTCCGTCGTAGTTTCTCTGACTGAAGCTGTCGGAGATCTCCTCGAACTCCGACTCCGTGAGACTGAGCTTCTCGGCGTACAGGTCTGATTTCTCGGAAGTTTCCATAGGGACAGTTCTACCGCCTTCCCGAAAAGACTGTGGTCAGACGACACCCTCGACTGCGAGTTCGAGCTTCTCACGGAGGGTACCGTCGCCGTCTACTCTTCCGTCGGGGTGTATCACGTACTCACCGAACTTCTCGACTACGACGACCTGCCTCTCGTCGTCTATCTCGGCACTGTCCCAGCCCTGTTCTACGAGCCCAGAATGTATCTTCTCTAGTCGAGTCTTCGTTTCGTCGGTCTTGTCGTCTGTCTCTTCGGCGTCGAGACTGAGTGCGTTCTCACCGACGGCTTCGAGACGTGACTCCGGAAACGCATAGAACTTCACCCCCTTCTCGACAGCACCGTCGAAGAGGCTGTAGGGATTCGTGTCTCTCCAGCCGTCCCATTCTTCCATTCCGGTGACACCGTCGCCCTCCACGAAGGCGGCTATTACGACGTTTTCGTCCTCCGAGTACTCCGGGTTGTGGTCGGCTACCGTCTCGGAGTCGGTGACCTCCCATTCGTCGACAGTCATCTCGGGAGTATGTAGAACCACCGCCTCGTCATCGGTTCCCTCGGAGTCGACGACTAACTCGCCCGGCTTTAGAACCCTGTCTGACTCCTCCGTGTCTGTGTCTCTTCTCGTGTCTGTCCCCGTCCCTTTTTCGGAGCCCTCCGACCCCGTGGCTGATATCTCTTCTGACATGGCTTGTTCGTCTATCAAATCACCGTGTTGTAGATAATGTTTTATGTATGAGTCAAACACAGTGTTACGTTATAAGAATGTCGGAGAGACGAGGTGTTTCGCATAGGCTTCCCGAGGCGACGATAACGGGTTTAGGACTCACTGTCTTCCTCGTCAACCTCTACCATTTCCTCCATATGTCCTACACCGGACTCCTGACAGTTATCGTCATAGACGCCCTTCCGATGGCAGCGGGTCTCATCGGCTTTCCCCTCGCGGCTTACCTCGTCAGGGACTGGGACTTCGAATGCCGAGTACGTCTCGCTGGATGGATCTTACTCGGAGGAGTCTTCGGCTTTGTCTCGGCTCTCGTGATCATCTGGCAGCAGATGATACATGGCTTGACCCCGTTACACTCGTACAACGACATGGTTCTTCTCAGCCAGGCAGGTGCTATAGGAGGCGGCGTAATAGGACTTTACGACTCACGTCTCAGGCGCGACAGGGAAGAGCTTCGCGGCTTCAAGAGTGCCGTAGAGAACGCGGGACACGCTATACTCATAACGGACACCGACGGCGTTATAGAGTACGTCAACCCCGAGTTCGAGAGACTCACCGGCTACTCGGAGGACGAGGTTCTGGGAGAGAGACCCAGCATACTCAAGTCGGGGAGACACGACGAAGGCTTCTACAGTGATCTCTGGAGTACGGTTCTGTCGGGCGACGTCTGGAAGGGCGAACTCGTCAACCAGAGGAAAAACGGCGAGACCTACCACATAGAACAGACGATAGCTCCTATACGTGACGAGGAAGGTGAGATAGAACGTCTCGTAGCCATAAACAACGACATAACCGAGCGCAAGGAGATGGAGAGGGAGCTCGAACGCCAGAATGAGCGTCTCGAGGAGTTCGCGGAGGTAGTCTCACACGATCTCAGGAACCCACTCAACGTAGCCGAGGGATACCTCGAAGTCGTTCTGTGTGGAAACGGCGATGACACGGAGGACTGTCTCGAAAACGTCCAGGACTCGCTCGACAGGATGGAGGGCATAATCGAGGACGTCCTGCGTATGGCGAGACAGGACGGTGAGATAGACGGAACCACGACACGGAGCCTCGGCGACGACTCCCGGACTGCGTGGGAGCACATAGAGTTCTCCGACGAAGACGCTCATCTCGAAGTCGTAGACTCAGCCGAGATCGAAGCCGACCGGGACAGGCTGACACGTCTCCTGGAGAATCTATTCAGGAACTCGGTCGAACACGGAGGCGACGACGTTACTGTACGCGTAGGAGCCACCGACGGCGGCTTCTACGTCGAGGACGACGGCGAGGGTATTCCAGAGGAGAAACGTGACGAGATATTCGAGTCGGGCTACACGACCTCGGAGACAGGCACGGGTCTCGGACTCTCGGTTGTCAAACGTATAGCCGACGCTCACGGCTGGGAAGTCAGTATATCCGAGAGCGAAGACGGCGGCGCGAGGTTCGAGTTCGACGTGGGTCTCAGACGTGTTTCGGAACCTGAAGCTTGAACGACGAACCTCCGAGGCTGCTGTCTTCGACCCAGACCTCCCCGTTGAGACTGTCGACGACCTCGTCGACGAAGAAGAGACCCATGCCCTCGCCGTGGTGGAGGTCGTCTTTCTCCTCACGTCCGAAGATCAGGTCTCTCTCTTCGTAGGGAATCCCGGGTCCGTTGTCGTCTATACTGATAGTGACATACGAGTCGTTTTCCTCCTCCACAGTCACGTCGACGACGGGGTTCTCGGTGGCGTTGTGTATCACGGCGTTGTCGAGTATCTGGGAAACCGCCTGTCCGAGGTAGCCGTTCGTGAGTACCTCTATACTTATGTCCTCGTCCTCCGAGACAGAGAGACGTATGTCGGGACTCGGACTCGACCCCGACTTCTCGAACCTCTTTCTGGCTTTCTCGACGGCTTTTTCGAGGAGTCTCCCGAGGTCGACCGAGTACCTCGTGTCGTCCTCCTTCACGACCTCCTGTAGCTTACGTGTCGACCTCGACTTGTTGTCGAGCCTCGCTATCTCCTGTTTCGACTTCTCTAAGTACTCGTCTATCTGGGGATCTATCTCCTCCTCGTCTACGCTCGATCTCACGAGGTCGACGTAGCCTTCTATGACCGTGAGGCGGTTCTTGAGGTCGTGTCTCAGGACACGGCTGAGTATCTCGGATCTCTCCTCGTTCTTGACGCGTTGGGTTATGTCCTTTATAGTTCCGGCATGGTAGACATTCTCACCTATCCTTATACATTTCGTGTTGACCTCGACAGGGAAGACTGAGCCGTCTTTCCTCTCGTGAACCGTCTGTCTGACACGTGTCTCTCCCTCCTCGAAAGACCCCCAGTACTCGTCTATCTTCTCAGGGTCCACCTCGGGGTTGAGCTCCCAGATCGGCTTGTCGAGTATCTCGTCCCTTTCGAGACCCAACATCTCGGCGTAATGGCGGTTGGCGTACTCTATGTACCCGTTCTCGGAGTAGACGCCTACCCCGACGCCGATGTTTTCGAGAACCTTCCGGAAGAACTCGTTGTAGTCGTCTATCTTTCTCCGTCCCATAGTCGCCGGTAGATGTAGTTCCTGTTCATCAAGATACAAGGCGGATACCCCGTCCCGAATTCTTCGAATTCGTGTGCGCGCAAATCGAAGATTTGCGAACGATCCTTGACCTCGGGGAGGAAGCCGACACTTGTCCGAGTGTCCAACTTTTAAATGACCCGACCCCATACTAACTGATAGTGACTGGCAGCCACAAGTGTTGCCAGTCATGGGCTGCCAGTCAACCAGCCCTTGAAATCGGGGTCGTTGACCCGTGAATGCCTGACACTCGGTATAGAGTAATACCGGACTATGTCGGGTACGACGCGGCGAGACCACCGATAAGCCTCGTTCGCAAATCGAAGATTTGCGAGCCAACAAGATCGGAGATCTTGTGACGTTACGAAATCTTCCGATTTCGTTAGCCCACGAGATCAGAGATCTCGGGACGTTCGTCAAACTTTGTTTGACGTGCACACGAGAACGAAGTTCTCGTGACGGGGCTTGACCCCGAGGCAGTTGACAGACTGTCTAACTCTTTCTCTTTCCGTGAGGTCTCCCACCGTCTGACCTCCGCACATTAACGTAACAGACCTATCGCCACATATATAAATATACTGAACAGTTTTAGTATTCTGACCCGCATCAACAAACACCTTTGTATAGACGGCGGCTTAAGATAAGCTTCCCAAACTACAGACGTCGCGGCGGCACGGACGCCGGGATTCAGACAGTATACATTTAAGAAAGCGGTTCGTATCTTACTTGTGACTAAGTCTTCAGAGCCCAACGACAGTTCACAGGGACGCGTGTTTCAGATAGATTCGAACTTCGAGCTACGTCTCGAAGACGTCGAGGAGTACTTCGACGACCCCGATCTCCCGAGCGGTATAGAGGACGTCAACCTCGAACGTCGGAACACCAAGCTCATAATTCAGGGGGTTGCAGACGACGACGAGATAAGCAAGTACACACCCACGGCTCAGATCAAGGCGTCCGTCGTCGAGAGGATAGTCTCCAACGAGGACGACGAGGAAGGGAGGAGATGGGGTAAGAAGCCCGAAACGGAGGAGGACGAAGACGAGGAAGAGCCCGAGCCCGTCGAGTTCGTGCGTTTCCGTGGTGACATAGGAACAGTTCTACAGAACACCTCGATGGAGTATGAGATGTTCCTCGTTCTGAGCGACCTCGCGCGTCTCGAAGATGCCGAGGGTGAGCTAAAGGCTGTCACAGTCGTAGACGGAGAGCTTACACCCACACGTATCGTAGACGGCGAAGAGAGGTCTGCGTCGATAGAGGTCGTAGGCGACACCGAGTCGGGAGCCTCGGGCGGCGAGAAGAACTGGCGCAACAACAAGTACATAAACGAGTCGGGAAGCTCTTAGTTTTCTTCGGCGTCCCGGTTCCAGCCGATGTCATACGAGTGGGCTTTTGGAGGATGTCGAGCCTTCGGAACAGAGACGTGTTCTACGGTCTTCTCGTGAATCAGACTCTGACCGTAGGAGCCGTCGGAGAACTCTCCCTCTTTCTGACGGACACAGTCTACCATAGGAGGCTTGCTCGGGATGGTATCGTGTATCTGTGTCACGAGAGCTTCGTGAGGCTCACCCTCGCCGTCGTAGTAGGTCACCCTGTCTCCTATCTTTAGCTCCGTCATGTACTTTACTTGTTCAGAAACTGAGACTGGGACTGAATCCCAAACCTAAACGCCGGGGGAGGGATTTGAACCCCCGTGGGCTTGCACCCACCGGCTCTCGAGGCCGGCGCCTTACCAGACTAGACTACCCCGGCTTATCTACATCTACAACTGAGTCGCAGAAGGGTATAATAGTTGTTCTTTGACCCGAACCCGCAGACGTCTTAGGCTAGACGTCGGAGCCGAGCCCCGCTACTCGAAGCTCTCCTCTTCGAGAACCTCGGCGACTGCGAAGTTCTCCTTGACTTCCTCTATCTCAACCTTGACACGGTCTCCGACGTCGGTCTCGGGAACTATTATTACGTATCCTCTCTCGACTCTTGCTATGCCGTCCCCCTGTTTCCCTATGTCCTCTATCTCGACGTAACGTATCTCACCCTCCTCTACGGGAGGCTGCAGACGGCTCTCTTCCTCTTCTTCGTGTGTCGTCTCCTCCTCGTCTTCCTCGGAGGTGATGACTCCTATACGGTAGACTCCCTCCTCCGAGATAGTCCCTTCCTCTATCTCGGACTTGGGAATCTCGATGACGTAAGAGCCGTCCTTTTCCTCGACGCGCGAACTGAATAGAGACAGGAGCTTGCCAGATATTTCGAGACTCAAGCTTAAACCCTCATTAATAGGACAGATTCCATTAACTTGAATCTATCGCTGACAACCCCGGGTCAGAGATGTCTCGCCTTCTCGTTCTCTATCTCGATCTCAGTCGTGAAGCCCTCTCTCGTGAGTGACTCGACTGCGTCTTCGAAGCCATCTGTCGACCTCACTGCTGAGACACCGCCCGATGTCTCGGCGACCGAAGACGGACTGAAGTAAAATGTCACAGTGCTCGCGGGTGTCATCTCGACCTCACGGGAGCCTCCACGTATCTGTCTCCTCCCCAGGTCTCCTTCCGCCGCCTCTACGGGGAGACGGCTCGCCTCAGTGTTGACATCGTCGAGGAGACTGTCCATCTCCCTGACTACACGCCGGCTCAGTCCCCATGACCCGAGAAGACCGTCTCTCTCAGCCGCCCTTTCAACGCCTGCGTCTAGCTCGTCGAGACTCAGCTCGCCGTCACTTCCGTATCCGAAGACTCCTAAGACCGAGTCGACCTCCGACTCGGTGAGAGCCAGCATACTGAAGCTGTCGGCTATAGGACTCTTGAGACCTTCCTCGTCCCCGACTGCGAGAGCGTCGCCTCCCGAGTCAGTTCCGACCACGAGGTCTACGCCGAGGGAGTCACAGAACTCGTCTATCCCCTCGGTTACCGCGTCGACCCCCTCTGTAATGTCTATCAGAGCGACGTCGAAGCCGTCCAGATCCGGTTCCGGTTCCGACCCCGACTCCGACTCCGACGTCTTCGAGTAATGTTCGGCTACCTTTGTCTCGGTGAACTCGACTGAGTAGTCGTCTGAGGTGACAGTCTCAGGGCTGACGAGACCGACCGTAGGGCTGACCTCGTCTATGTAGTCTATCTCGTCGAAGCTCCTGGGACCCGGCTTAGGATCGTGGGGTACTCTTTCCCAGGCTATCCCCCCGATTATACAGTCGACACCGTGGAGTTCGAGTAGACGAGCCGTCGGAACCGTGCCGACGACATCGCCACCTCCTCCGATTCCGAAGACGAGTGCCGTGTCGTACTCGAACACCTCCTCCAGGCTTCGTATCTCCGAGGCAGTCATCGTGTCTGTATTTATTAGTATTACGGACCCTGGAGGTAGCCTCTCTCGCGGAGTTCGTCTGCCTGCTGTTCGTTGTACCGCCACTCGACGTCTCCCTTCTCGTCCTGCCAGTCCCAGGGCTCGACTATCACGACGTCGCCCTCACGTATCCAGACGCGTTTTCTCATCCTCCCCGGGATACGTGCAGTCCGGGTCTTTCCGTCCATACATCTCACCTTGACACGGTTGTCACCGAGCATAGACTCGACTATGCCGAGTACCTCGTCGTCGTCGGGAAGTCTCAGGTTACTGCCGCCGTTTCCGTCTGACATACATCCGATTAAGAGCGCGGGACTTATTAAGAAACCGAAGCACAGTACGGCTATTCGAGTTCGAGACTCTTGCCGTCTACCTCGACACGTGGCTGTGTCACGACGCCGTCGAGATGAAGACCGCAGTCGTTGTCGCCGCCGAAGCCGGTGTCGTCCCCGACTGCAACGTGTATAGTACCGAGAGCCTTCTCGTCCTGTAGTACGTTTCCTATGAGTTCCGCCTCGGGATTGAGACCGATTCCGAGCTCGGCGAGATGGCGACCGCAGTCTCCGGCTTCGTCGACTGTCTCCCTCAGGTTGTCGTCGGATATACTCACGGCTCTACCGTCCTCGAACTCCATCTCTATCGGCTCGTCGACGACGCCGACGCTCGACATAGAGCCGTCGACTACGAGCCTGCCGTCTCCCGATACGGGGGCTATGTAGACCTCTCCCGCGGGAAGGTTGGTCACGCAGCCCGGGTCGTGACATATTCCCGTGTCAGGATGCCAGTCCCTCTCGCCTAATTCGAGTCTGAGGTCTGTTCCGAGGTCGGACTCTATACGGACTGTCTCGGAGCCTTCGAGCCTACCGAGTAGATCCTCGGCTCTCTCCTGTATCCCGTAGTAGTCGGCTCTCATAGCACCTTCCATCACCTCACGCGTGATACTCGGAAGCGTCGCGACACGTGCACCCGACTCGCACGCCTCCTTCCGTGCCTCCGTATGTGTCAGGCTCCTCGTAGTGGGGACGAAGACGACGTCGC
Source organism: Candidatus Afararchaeum irisae (assembly GCA_034190545.1). Classification (NCBI taxonomy): domain Archaea; kingdom Methanobacteriati; phylum Methanobacteriota; class Halobacteria; order Halorutilales; family Halorutilaceae; genus Afararchaeum (SeqCode); species Afararchaeum irisae (SeqCode). Next base: position 9,250 of record JAXIOF010000070.1, read on the forward strand.
TCTCCCTCATAGCCGCAGTAACGGGCGCGAGAGGCTCCTCTCCGTGTCTCTCGTCGACCCCGATCTCGGCGTAGACTGTCTCGGTAATCTCCGAGGCGACGTCGTGTATCGCTCTTCCTATCTCCCTCCTCTCTGAGTCTGTGACTACTAAGACGGTCTCCCCCTCTCTGACGTCGAGGCAGTCCTCGACCGCAGTTCTCGCGCTGTCTCTCATACTCGTACCCATACGTCTATCTTCTCGCCCACCGTAATAAATCTGTAATACTCGTACACGGGCGTCGCTTCGGGTCGTCAACCGGAAGGATTAATAAACAAAACCGCCTACCCAAGACTACGCGCCGTCGTAGCTCAGTCGGCAGAGCGAGTGCTTCGTAAGCACTAGGCCGTGGGTTCGATTCCCACCGACGGCTAGGTCACGTCCTTTCTCTCGAATATCTCGGCGCTGACTACCACTAGAGCCACAGTCGAAGCCACCAGAACCCCTATGTCGGAGGTGCTTATCTCCCCCGCGATGAGTATCTCCCCCGGGTCGAAGTACCGTGCGAAGGTGAGGTCGCCTATCCAGTCGTAGTCGGTGTTTACCGTCAGTGTCTCGACGAGGAACATCCCAAATACGCCGCCGATAGCAGCCATCTGTGCCTTCCTCGCCTCGTCGAAGACGACCGAGAAGAGAAGTCCCAGCGACGCACACGCCGAGAGGTAGAAGACTGAGACCGAGTGGAGGACAAACAGATCAGCCGCGTCGACGGTCTCGTCTATGGCTCTGACACCGAGATAGACTCCTATATACGTCAGGAAAGACACCGTGGCTATCGACGGAACCACCGAGACGAACTTGCCTACCACGACACGTGACCGTGAGACGGGATGTGACAGGAGTAGGTCGACAGACCCTTTCTCGACCTCTCCGGCTACCGACGACGCCGCAGAGTACGCGAAGTAGACACCCAGGAGTAGGAGCCATCCAACCTGGTATAGCTCGACGACGAGGTAACCCTCTATGTCGGTTATCGAGAAGTCGCCTATGAATGACGTCGTGAGATCCTCGGGTAGGCTCCCGTATATCTCTGACAGACCCGCCTCTTCGAGCGACGGAAATATAGCCACAACGAGGGCTATGTAAAACCCCATGAAAGCCGTAAACATCAGAGCACCTCTGAGACGTCTCCGTGTCTCGAACTTTGTTATCTCAAACACCGTCTTCACCTCCTGAAGTTGCCGCCTCGTTTCTGTCGGCTTCTGTGCGGCTGTCTATACCGGTATCGGTGTCGTCTTCTGTGTCTGTGTAGAAATGCATGAAGACATCGTCGAGTGACGCCTCCCTTATCTCGATATCGTCGATCTCGTGCTCCGATAGGCGGTCTATGAGACTGTCGTACTCTCCCTTCAGAACGAACTCGGTGTAGCCCTCGTCGTCGACTGAGGGGTTCGTGACTCCTTGTAGTCCCGAGACGACCTCCTCGGGCGTCGCACCGTCTCTCAGCCTCAGCCTGACCACCTTACCGCTCTTACGCAGGAGTGTCTCTATCTCTTCGAGAGCCACTACCTCCCCTTTTCTTATTATAGCTACTCGGTCACAGATACGTCTCACCTCGCTGAGTATGTGTGACGAGAAGAAGACAGACAGACCGTCTTCGACCTCGCTCTCAAGGAAGTCATAGAGGCTGTTCTGCATTAGAGGGTCGAGACCCGCGGTCGGCTCGTCCATCACCACGAGGTCGGGGTCGTGCATAAACGCCTGTACGAGCGCGAGCTTCTGTCTGTTGCCGCGCGAGTACTCCTTAATCCTCCTGTCGAGCGGGAAACCGAAGAGGTCGAGGAGCTCACCACGTCGGTCGTTACCCTTGAGATCTCCGTAGTAGTCGAGGAGATCGCGCCCTGTGAGCTTCTCGTAGAAGCCGAGACTCCCCGGAACGTGTCCGATTCTCTTCTTCACCTCCCTGAGTTCGCGTCTGTCGAATACGTCGTGACCGAGGAGGCTCGCCTCTCCCGAAGTCGGCTTCAGAAAGCCGAGTAACGTCCTTATCGCAGTCGACTTTCCCGCGCCGTTTGGACCTAGGAAGCCGAATATCTCGCCTTTCCTGACCTCGAAGCTCAGGCTCTCGACGCCCTTGACGTCGCCGTAGTACTTCGTGAGACCCTTAACACGTATCGGAGGGGTCTCAGCCGTCTTGCCCTGGGCTTTTCGGTCTCTGTCGGTCTGAGCCACTGAGATTTATAACTCTCTCTTCTTTATAAATATGTACGCCTAAACTACTTATACGAAGCGTGACGAAGTAAACTGAGTCGATATGTCGGTGTCGATGTCGGCATCCCGAAGCCTTTGGATAGCCCTGGCGGTCGTAGCCGGAGTCACAACGCCCGTGTCTGTGTATACGGCATCGGCAGCCGACACTGTCGTCGGTGGTCCCGCTATCGAGGTTCTGGCTCCCCATAACACCGTCTCGGCGGGTGAGACTACGACTCTCGGTCTACATCTCAACAACGAGGGAAATATCGTCCAGGGAGGACCCGCCGAGTACGAGAGCCGTGTGACGACTGCGAGAGGAGTAACAGTCGAACTCCGGTCGCGAAATGCACCTGTCGAGATCAAGACTTCTAAGACACCTGTCGGATCGGTTTCGGAGGGGTCACACGGACCTTACAGCTTCGAGGTCGTCGTAGACGACGACGCCGAGCCCGGGAGATACCGTCTTCCCGTAGAAGTCGAGTACAGGTTCACGCGTGCGGTCGAGTATAGCGACGTAGCATCGCCCGATTACACTGACTTCTCGCGTGACCTGACTAAGTACGTGACCCTCGTGGTAGAGCCGTCGGCGGAGTTCGAGGTGACTCGGGTCGAGTCGGACGTCGAGGTCGGCGGAGCCGGAAGTCTCACGGTCGGGATCAAGAACGTCGGATCCGAGACGGCGAACGCCTCCACGGTTAGACTGACGTCCCGTAACACCGAGGTTAGAGTCGGCGACGTGTCTTCTGCCTCGACCTCGGTCTCAGCTTCGACTCCGACCCTGACTCCGACTCTGACTTCGACGACGAAGTTCACCGGAGACTGGGAGCCGGGTGAGACGAGAAGACTGAGACAGACGGTGTCGGTAGCCGACAACGTCGTCGCCACTAACTACTCTCTCAACGCCGTTGTGAGGTACACCGACTCCGACGGTCAGAACTTCACCTCCGACAGACTCGAACTCGGTCTACAGCCTCTCCGAGAGACAGCCTTCGAGATCTCTGACGTGACTACGAGCCTCAGGGTCGGCGAGGAAGGCTTCTTAGAGGCGACTGTCGAAAACACGGGGGCAAGAGTCGCACGCGACGCTGTCGTGGTTCTGAGACAGACGTCAGTTCCTCTCGTCGGCTATAACTCGACCTCTTCGGAGGCTTACGCGTCACACCGAGATGTGTCTCTGTCTTCCACTCCCACAGCCTCAGTGACCCAGTATCCCCTCGGCGACCTCCGACCTAACACGTCTCAGAGCTTCCGGCTCCGCCTCGACGTACCCGAGCACGCAGCCCCGGGTAGACACCGTTTCAGGGTCGGCGTCGAGTACACCGACAGACTGGGTAATGTCGAGACGAGTGACAGCCACGAGGCTTCGGCGGAGGTTCTACCCGACACCGACGACTTCGTCATAGAGTCCGAAGACACGACCGTCGAAGTCGGCGAGGAGACCTCGGTGAACGCGACTATCACGAACCTCCGTAACTCGACCTTCACGGATGTCACGGCGTCGCTGACTGTCGAAGAGCCGTTCTCCACTGACGACACCAACTCATATGTCGCAGCTCTCGACCCCGGCGATAAGTCGAGTCTCCGTTACCACCTCGACGTCTCTGACGACGCCGTCGCGGGCGACAAGTACGTCACGGTACGTCTCGGATACGACGATCCCAAGGGTGACAGAAGGACTGAGACACATACGTTTCGGGTAACTCTGAGAGACGAGACCACCGAGGCGGATCTACCCGCAGTCGTTCTCATAGGTACAGCGGCTCTAGTCTTCGTAGTCTGGTGGTGGAGACGGAGATGAGTAAGCTAACCCACGGCTAAAGCCGTGGGCTTTCAGCGTGGACTCCCGCTCTGGCCGAATCCTCGGCAGGAGGCTCATACTCTCCGTTCGCGTTCAGCGTCCCGCTGTTCAAGCGCACGCCTACGGGTGCGCCTCCACCGGAGCCAGTTTGGTTCCGGCGGAGATACCGCAATCCAATATTCTTCGCCGCGTTGTAGTCGGCGTGGTTCTCGTAGCCACACTTCAGACACTCGAAGGATTCCCTGTCCCGGTTGTCAGGGTGTGTGAATCCACAGTGTGAGCAACGCCGTGAGGTATTCTCAGGGTCAACCTGTGCTACGTCGATACCATACTCGGCGGCCTTGTATTCGACGTACTCGTACAAGCGGTTGAACGCCCACTTGTGACCCCACGACGCACCAGTGCGGTCACGAATATCGGTCAAGTCCTCGAACGCTATCACCGAGCAGCCGTTGTCGCGGGCTTCAGCTACCAGTTCGTTCGATATGCGGTGAAGCGTCATTTTGAACCGACCTTCCTCTTTGCGTCCGACTGCCTGCATATTCTCGTGTGCCCACCGTGTCCCGTGGTCTTGTAAGTCACCACGTCGGTTCTCGTATTCCCGTCGCCAGTGGTCAAATTCGTCGCCAGTCCAGAACGTGCCAGTCGAGGTAACGGCGATGTTGTTCACGCCGAGGTCAACCCCGAGAACCGTTCTGTTCTCAGTGGTTGCCTGTTCCGGCGTGTCAGACTCCACATCCTTCTTGCAGTGGATGTGAAGCATCCAGCTGCCGTTGCTGTAGTGTAGCTCCGCCCCTGTCGTCTCGTATTCGTCCGAGAAGAAGTATTCTGCGTGGGGCGTGTCTCGCTTATTATCGGGAAGCACGTAGTCGGCTTCAATACGACCGTCAACGGTCGCCAGCGACACGTACTCGTCGTAGAACGTGGCAGTGCGGTGGTCGTAGACAAGGTGTGGACTGGTAAAGTGCGGCATCGACGCTTTCTTGCCTTGCTTCCACTTCTTGACCACGCTCTTGCAGGCTTCGGCGGCCTTGTTTCGGGCAGCTTGGACGTGGTTGCTGTGCAACGCCGTCTCGTCGCGCACGTCCTCGTAAGTGCCTTTGTGGAGCGTGGTTTTGCTTGTGGTGACATATTCGCCTTGGAAAGCGTGGCGTGTCACGTAGTTAGCCGCCCACAGAAACTCGTCTACGGTGTCTTCGAGGAGTGCGGCGTCGGTACTGTCTACGTCAAGTTTCACGGGGACAGTACGCCGCTTCTCCATATATCATATGTAGACTTTGTAGTTCAAAAGTGTTGGGGAGTGGGCCTTGTCGCAGTCGGTGGGTTGTCGCACGGAGTGTACGCGCTTCCTCCCACCCGTGAACGGGTGGGTTTCCGCGCTGTTACCGCTATGAATTAGAGACCGAATCCATCCCTGTTTGTGTTTGGCGGTGTCTCAAGCGGACTCCGAGGAGCATCCTCGAAAGGCGGTGAGTTATACGACCGCGGCGCTACGTCATTTGGCGAGTCGGGGTAGAACAGAGACGCGAGACACTGTATCTGTTCACGACCTACCCCGAGTTCGAACTGACCTCCTCCGTACATCGGTATACGGTTACTCTCGCAGTAGTCGATAGTATCGAAAAGACTCTCGACGGTTCCAAACCTCGACGGCTTGATATTGATACATGTCTCTCCGGTCTCGGACTCAACTGACTTCACATCGGCGAGGCTCTCAACCGGCTTGTCCCACGATATACGTCCGCCGTAGTCCGAGAGTATCCCACACGTCTCGTCAGTCAGCTTGGGATCTTCTATAATAGCATCGGGGAAGCTGTCAGTTACAAGCGAATACAGGCTCGGATCAGGAGGCTGTGACACGTCGAGATCCTCGTCGTACATCCCTTTCATGTCCAGTATCATCACCTTCTCTTCGGGAATTTCGGAGACGAGTTCCGAGTCCCATTCTGTGGTCGCGTCGAGCTTGAACTCGGCTTCGGGATAGATATCGACCACGTCGTGGAGCTTTTCGACTCTCGGCGGGTTACCCAGGTCACGGCTGACGACGAATCTAACATCGGAGTAGTCGCGTCCGAGGATACCGCCGAGGTTAGTTTCTGCCTGTTTAAGCGCCAGATCGAGGACTGCGCTTTCGAGACCCCATCTTCTGTAGTTACGGTAGTAAGGACGAGGGGGATCAACGGGGAACAGGTCTATCCCGTCGAGACGGTTTGAGAAGCCGTCGAGGCTGAAGCTTCCGGTTAGGTTAGTCTTACTCTCCAGATCGATCCAGTTCCGGTGGCTCTCGGCGTCGTAGGTTACGTCCTCGCCTCTTCCTTTCTCTGAGTCGCCGTGGACAGTTATCTCAGTAGTTACCCTCTCGAAGCCCTTCGAGACTTCCGTCCGGTTGAGTCTTAGGCTGTATCCCTCAACCTCAACCCCGAGATCCGACACAGCTCCGTAGAGTCGTCCCATGTGGTCACCACTTAGGTAGCTTTATCTTAAACACGCTTCCCTCCGGTTCGTTATCCTCGACCCAGACATCGCCGCCGTACTCGTCGACGAGTGTATCGACGAGATACAGACCTATCCCTGTTCCCTCGCTTTCGAGACCTTTCTCGCCTCTTCCGAAGATACTCTCCTTCTGTGTATCAGGAACCCCGGGACCGTTGTCGGCGACAGAGACGACTACTTCCTCGTCTTTCTCCTTGGCTGATACCTCTACCCTCGGCGTCTCCTTGTCATTATGCTGTACGGCGTTGTTGAGGAGGTTCCTGAAGACAGTCGAAAGAAGATCGTTTGCACGTACCTCGATCTTGGGAATCTCCCCGAACTCGAACTCAGCTTCCTCGTAGGTCTGTTTTCTACTCTCAACGGTTTCCCTCACAACCGAGGTCAGGGAGACGGGTCTGAGATCGATCTCCTCCTCCTTTTCTACTGCGTCGACAAAGTCGCGCGCTGTCTTCGTGAGGTCGACTACGTGTTCACTCGTACTCAGGACGGTTTCGAGGTACTCCTCACCCTCGTCGTCGACGTGGTCTCTCAGGATGTCTCCCCAGCCCAAGACGAGATTCATGTCGTTACGTATGTCGTGGCGGACGATACGGTTGAGTAGAGCTAACTCGTCCCTCTCGTTCTCTATCTTTTCCTCGGCTCGTAGAGCGTATATGCCACGTGAGATGTTACTCGCGATCTCGTCTATGAGATGTCTCTCCTCCTCTGAGATCCGTGAGGGAGAGGGGATATGGAGAGTCATCACTCCGTAAAAGTTATTTCGGTGTCTCAGACTGACCCCGATAGCACCGTGGCTTAGGCTGTCTTCACCGTGGTGTTCGTACGGCGGCTGAGTTACGTCGTCTATGGTTAGAGTCCCCTCATCGAGAACCTCGTCTATGTACTCCTCGGTGTATACTTCGCGCCATCTCTCTTCACTCTCCTTCTTGGTCTCACCTATCCGGTTAGCTGTATATATACTGTCAACCTCTGTATCCTTATCCTCGGATTCGAGTGTAGCTATTGAAGCACATCCGAATCCGTATCCCTGATCACTTCTAGCTGAGAGTATCTCTAAGGAGGAGTTGAATACTTCCTCCTCTCTCTCGGCTTCGATTACTATCTGGCTTATGCTTCTGATCGAGTTGAGAAGATGGTCTATCTTTCTCTCATGTGTCACGTCGTTGACTGTTCCGAAGACGCGGTGAGACTCCTCCCTACCGTCATAATCACCACCACTGACCCTGTCCTCCTCGTCTCCGTAACCGTAGTCGTACACGTTGACGTCGACTTTCTGGTGAACTACACGTATGTCGCCGTCCGAACGGATTACACGGTAGTCAATGTCGAAGGTATGACTCTCAACTGATCTCTCCATAGCCGTCCTTACCTTCTTCGTGTCATCAGGGTAGACGAAGTCTACGAAGTCGTCGTATGTCGGATCTATCTCGCCGGGAGTCAGTCCGAGTATACGGAACATCTCATCTGACCATTCCATCTCCCCGGTTTCGGGATTCCAGTCCCAGTGTCCCAGATGAGCCATCTCCTGTGCTTCTTCGAGTTTGCGTCTCGTCTCCTCAAGCTCCGCGCGCGTATCGACTGCGTCTATCGAGTAGGCGATGTCGTTTCCGAGCTGTTTGAACATCTGTGTCTCGTCTTCGTCGAAGGCATAGGCTCTGTCGGCGTAGAGGTTCAGAACTCCGAAGACCTCGTCCCCGTATACTAAGGGGACAGCCGCGCTAGATCTGTACCCGCGTTCCTCGGCTTCCTCGCGCCACGGCTCGTACTCGGGGTCTTCGAGTATATTCTGCATAACTTCGACTTCGCCTGTTCTGATAGCCTTTCCTGTGGGTCCTTCGCCTGTCTCGTCGCTGAGACTAATCTCTATCTCGTCGAGATACCCCTCCTCGGCTCCCGACGAGGCTCTCGGGACTACCTTATCCGTCTCGGGATCGTATTCTCCTATCCATGCGAAGAGATACGGATCAGCGTCGCTGAGTATCTCACATACTCTCGACTCTATCTCGTCACGGCTCTCCGACCGGAAGACTGCCCTGTCAACCTGCCGAACCACCTCGTTTATACGTCTCTGCTTTGATAGCTCCAGTCTCTTGTTCTGTAGCAGACTTATCTGATGGCTCTCCTTTGAGTAGTACCATCCCACTGTGAATCCCGCCGCAGTTCCTATGTTGAGGGAGTTGATGAGGAGAAAAACCGGGTGACGCATACTACCGCCCTCGTACATACTGTAGACAACTGCCGCAATGAAGAAACTCCCTATACCCACTCCTCCTATCACGGTCCACAGTACGACGCTCAGCCTCTCTGAGTCAGTCAGGTTCGACTTGAAGAGTCTGTATCCCGCGTATATGAGAAAGACAGCAAAGGCGGAAGGGAATACTACACCTGTGAGGAGGGGAATCAGACCGTCTTCGTCTATGAGATGCAGAAGATGAACAGCCGTGAATATGACGCCGAGACAAGTTACGAAAAAAGACGACAGTATACGTGTTGGCGTAACAGAGTCATCCTCGACGTCGCTCTCCAATATTTCCGACACCGTCGTCATTTGTTATATCTTTTAGACACAGGATATTAACACCTTCTGTCTGTCCCGGTAGTCGGAAAGCTTCTCACAGCGGCGACGTGTTCTCGTTACTACACTACATCGAGCGCATTGCTGTCATCAGCGACGTACATTCACAGCTCTATCTCCAGCGCATTCTCACTCTCACGTACGTATCTGTGGAACTCACGGTAGACGTCCGCAGATCCGACCGTCTCGGCGTCACCGATGACTAACACCTTGCGTCGTGCGCGTGTCAGGGCGACATTGAAACGTCTCGGGTTGTCGAGAAAGCCGACCTCGTTCTCCTCGTTCGATCTGACGAGTGATATTACGACGACCTCCTTCTCACGACCCTGGAAGCCGTCTACGGTGTCGACTTCGAGAGCCTCGGTACCGCGCATCCTGTCTTCTATGGCATCTACCTGGTCGTCATACGGCGATATCACCGCGATATCCGAGGCGTCTAAGCCCGCGTTGAGGTAGGAGTCGACTATCTCTGATACGAAGTCTGCCTCTCTCGGATTCTCACGTGACGTCGATCCCTCGGGCTGTCTCTCGGATGCTTCGACTCCGGCTGTGTTGACGAAGACGAGAGGGTTTTCGGGGTTTAACATCCTCTGGAGTCCCGACGAGAACGGCTTAACTGAGACCCCGAGACCGTCGAGTGTGTGTTCTGCGACAGACGAGTCAGCTTCGAGTGCGTCGTCGTAGAACTCGTGGCTCGGGAACTCCATTATGTCGGTGTTCATCCTGTACTGGGTTCGTAGAAGGCTCCTTATCGAGTCGTGCTCAGCGAGACGTTCGAAGAGTGTCTCACGCAGGCTGGGGTTCGCTCGCGCCGCGTCCTCACTCTGGACTGTCGGAGGAAGCTGACGGTGGTCGCCCGCCATGACGACACGTCTCGGACGTGCCGAGACGATAGGTATGAGACACGACGGCTCTGTAGCCTGTGTCGCTTCGTCGATGACGAGAGTATCGAACTTCGACTTGAAGCCATCGAGTAGATCACTTCCCGAGGTCGAGTTAGTCGTACAGACGACGTCCGCCGACCCTATGACCTCCGAGACTGCCTCGTCTTCAAGCTCGTCGGATCTTTCGAATAGGTCGTCGGCTTCCTCACGTATCTCAAGCCACTCAGCCATCTCCTCTATCTTCTCGGGGGGAACTCCACGTGATCCGCGTCCCTCCTCGGCGAGCTCTTTTATACGCTCGTCGGAGAGACCACGTCTCCACCGTCCCGAGGGCGGTGTCAGGTCGTCCTGTCTCTCGAGTAGGTCGAAAGCCTCCTCCCGAAGACTGCGCGATCTCTGGTACTTCTCGTTTTTCTCCAGGAGCCGGTCGAGGCTGTGTTGACGTAACTCGGGAGTCACACGCGCGGGATGTCCGAGCCTCACGACTTCGAGGCTTTCACCGGATCCTACGAGCGACTCGACTATGCTGTCGACAGCCGTGTTAGACGCCGCCGTGGCGAGAACCGACTCTCCCCTGTCGACACACTGGTGTATGACCTCGACCACCGTCGTCGTCTTGCCTGTTCCCGGTGGACCGTGTATGAGGTGAAAACCCTCACCGTTGAGAGACTGTCTCACGGCACTCATCTGTGACTCGTTGAGAGAGTCGTTGTGCCAGTTCGATCCAGAGTCCGAGTCGGGGCTACCGATGTCGAAGTCGGCTTTCTCAGCTTTAGACTCAGACGGATTCTCCGTACCGACTATTACGTCTCGGAGTTGGGAGAAGTCCATCCCGGGAGATTCAGACTTAGACTTAGACTTAGACTCTGACTCGGACTCGACTTCGAGTAACCCATCGAGTGCGTCGAGCATCCTCTGGTAGGTCACGTCGTTGACATAGAGGTCGACACGGAGACCGTCGCCGAAGACGAAGCCGGGGGGCTTCGAGTCGAAAGAGGCAGTAACCGAGTGGTTCGTGACCTGCGTCACCGTTCCCGTCGGGTTGTCGTCACGGAGAGGGTCGTTCTTCGAGACCATCACGAGATCTCCGACGCCTATCTCCGTATCGGGGAGGCGGTCGCCGCGCTCCTTCACGAACTTGACCTCGTAACCTCCTATTCCCTCGCCTTCATCACGTCCCGACATACCCACGAGAGCGCGTCCCTTTGCCTCACGTTCATGTCTCGACATCGACCGTATCTCATTCTCGTGGCGACGCATTTCCTCCTTCCGTTCGACCTCCACGAGACCAGACCCGAGTAACTGTCTACAGAGATACAGCGAGAGTGCCTCGGGGTCTTCAAAAAGCAGAGCTTTTTG